>CAZSMN010000021.1:0-21063 GCA_964607615.1 uncultured Chthoniobacterales bacterium
GCGTTCTGAATCGGCTTGAGCGCATGCAGCCAGAACCAGGTCGGGTTTTCGCCGATCTGGAACGAGTTCATAATATGCTGCACGGTGTTCAGACAGCGGTCCGGCGTGGCTCCGCCGGTGAGGTATTCGTATTCGTTCTGGAACCACGGGCGCGGCGGGAGCTCCTTGCGGATCTTCGCATCGACCGTCCGGACGTGCTCGCTGGGCACACCGATGGTGTGGACAACGTAAGCATCGACCAGAGCGGCGACCTCGGGATCTTTCATTCCCGGCGCGAGCTTGTGCGGGAAGTCGGACTCGGTATCGCCGAAAAGCAGGATGTCCGGGTAGGCTTTCCGGATGGCGGAGTTCACCGCTTTGTAGGCTTTCACGTAGGAAGGCGAATCCGGATACTCGCAGGTCGAGTAGATGCTGTGGTTGACGAAGGGTTCGTTTTGCAGGCCGAACATCGAGACCTTCAATCCCGCCTCCTTCAGCGTGGTGATGTCCCGCACGACGGCGTCGCCGAAATCCTTAAGGAAACGCTTTTCGTCTCCCCGATAGACCGGATCGTTTTCGAATCCCGGAGCAAACGGCCGGAGCCGGTTGCGCGCGTGGCCGTCTTTTTCGTTCAGCGCAGTGTAGGACTGGTTGGCCTTCCAAAAGGGCGCGGGTGACCAGTATTCAAACGACAGCCCTTCGACACCCGCCGTGTCGAGGAGCTGCTTGAGCTCCTGAAGCTGCTCCGGCCAGCGCGGCTGGAGGAATTTTCCCTCCGGGTCCAAACCACGCCAGTAAAGACCGCCGGCCAGCCGGCAGTAGCGGAATCCCGAGAGCATTTCCTTAGCCAAGCGCTCGCGCTCCGAGGGCACGAGATCGTGCGGCACCGCGATCGGCGCCTCCGGCAGGCCGTTGTTCCCCGAACCGATCGAGTCGGATTGGATCTCGAATCCGATGCCGAGGATCTTCTGCTTCGGCCGGTCGGGAAACACGGCGTATTCACCGGGCTGGAGAGCATTCTCCACGGCGGAGGAGAGGACGGGTGAGGTAATCACGGCGAGGGTAAGGGCGAGCGTTTGATAAGTCTTCATTTTGCGGCGGCGGGATTCATCACGCTCGCGCCCATAAGGCCGATGACGACTTCGGGGGATAGCGTTTCGAGGGTGATCGATTCGAGCTTCATGCCGGGGCGGAGCTTCCAGCCGGCGACGATCGCGCGGCAATCCGCACCGAGCTGAACCTGCGGCGGAGGATTGTCGGGAAGGACAAAGCCGTCGCGCGTCTCGTCGTAGTCGACGCGGCCGAAGCGGGCGAGCGACCAGAAGTTGACCGGCGGCACGAGGTCGAGCGTCTCCACTTTTCCATCGGCGTAGCGGAACGTCACGACGGCATTCGTAATGTGCAGCTGCATCGGCGGGGTCGTGCCACAGAGGAGGAGCCAAACGGACTCGCCGGCCGCGTTCACTGGCACGGTCACGCGTTCGGGCCAGTTATCCCAAAGCGAGGTGAAAGCGATATTCTTTCCTTCCAGCGGGGCGGTGAAGACCGCGTTCTGCGGCGTGCGCAGGAGGCCGTCCGGACCGGTCAGCGAGGCGACCTTGTCGAGCTTCGGTTCGGGGGCCGGGATTTTCCAATGTTTGAATGTCCAAGCGCCCCAGCCGTCGCGGGCGATGCGCATCGAGACGGTGTCGGGACGGGGCGAGACGTAGTCCTGCTGGTAGATCGTCTGGATGTCACCGTTGAAGACCTTCGTGAGATCGACCGTCTTCCACTTCGCATCCGGCGCCGCCTCGCGCGGCGATTGCGCGAGCTTCGCCGCCTCGCCGGCCGGGTCGGTGAGGTTGAGTTCGACCGGCTGATACCACGGGACCGCTCCCCCGATTTTCAGGAAGACCAGACGGTGTCCGGGCGCGACATCCGTCTTCGCTTGGACCGCCGTGCTGCCGATGGCCGGCTTCACCAGCGCGCCTTGCGGATCGATGACCTCAAGGACCTTGCCCGTCACGGGAATGCTGACCGGCTCACCGACTTTCGCATCGACCACGACCGGCTGTGCAGGCGGCGTGCGGTCGCCGAGCTCGATGCGGACCTCGGCCTCCGGGCCGGCGGGGGCATTGACGGTCAGCATGCCGAAGCCCGCCCAAGGCTGAACCTCGAACGGTGCCTTGCTGCCATTGACCGTCACATTTTTGACCTCTTTCGCATAGACCGGCACGCGGAACTGATACGCCGCCGGACGCGTGAGTTTGACGGTGTAGGAATCCGTCGCACCCTCGCGGCGGTAGGCGAACGAGTAGTCCGGCGTGCGCAGCGACGCATGGTCCCATGCGGACGGGAGGGCGGGCTGCACGCGGACGAGCTTGTTCGGGTAGTCCGGCTGGTAGCCGAAAATCCCTTCCACGACGGCGCGGCCGAACATGCTGGTAATGTCGTTGAAATCGATTCCGCAATTCGGGTGGCTGAGCCCGCCGGGCGACACGATGTTCGGGCGTCCGTATTGGCCCATCTCGTTGCCGTAGCCGCGCATCGGCTTGGGGTCCCCATACATCGAGTGAAGGAACGTTCCTTGGAAAAGCTTCCATGCCTCGTCCGGCTGACCGGCAAAAGCATAGCCGAGGGCCATGCCGAAGTTGTCCCCCGGGAACGTCTCGCGGATCGACCACTGGCCGGGAACCCAGTTCGACGTCTGGCGCATCTCGCCGCCGAATTCGAACGGGAACTTCTCCATCGCCCAGTCAGTGTAATACATCGCCTGCCAAGCCTGCATCGGCTCGCTCATGCCGGCCTCGATGGGCACGTGCTGGCTGTAGATCCACGCATCTTTATGCACCCGCTGATGTCCGCCCTGTTCGATGTAGGAGGCGTAATGCCCGTCCTTCGGAAGCCAGAGGATTTTGTGCAGAGCGGCCCGGATGTGGTCGGCGGCGGCATCGTGATCGGCAGCGGCTTTGGTATCGCCGAGCTTGCGGCGCATGTCGGCGGCGGCGCGGTGGCCGTAATACATGTAGGCGCTCTGCTCGGAGGTGCCGCCTCCGCTGAACCAAACCGAGTCGTTCGGCCATGTGTTGTTGTAGCTCTCGTAGAGCCCGTCGCCGTCGGGATCGAAACACGCGCGCCCGCGTTCGAGGTGAAGCTCGAGCATCGGCATCAGCATGGCCTCAAGCTCCGGATCGCCCGTCGCCCGCCACGCGCGGACGGCCTCGTCGAACATCAGGGTCTGGAACTCGTAATGCGGCGGCTGTTTATAATCGATGAACCCCTTGCCGAAAAACCGCGAGTCGCCCGCCTGCTGCGCGAGGTTGTCGGAATAGACGCCGTTCGGCTGGCCTTTGTCCTCCGTGACCTGAAGCGATCCCCAGTAAGCCAGGCTGCGCTTCACCTGCTCATGGAATCCGTAGTTGTAGGCCGCGCCCATCGTGCGCCATCCGGGCATCTGTCCGCGCCAGAGGCTGCCGCCGTGAACAAACGTGGGCTCGGTGTAGAGGCCGATGGCGGCGGCTACGGAGGCGCTGACCGCTGCGTCAAAATACGGGTCCGGCGTCTTCGCGACGACCTGGTCGCCATAGGTCTTCACACGCGCGAGACCGTCATCAAACGCCTTGGCGGGATCGGCGATGGCAGCGGGGTCGAGGGGCTTCTCGCGGCGGACGAGCGTGGCGTGGTTTCTCGGGTCGTTGTCGTCGCAGATGATGGCAGCGTAGAGCGGCTTGCCGGGAGCGAGCGGCATCCAGGCGATGAGCGAAGAGTCCTTCAGCGGGGCGGAAGCGAGCGGGGCGACGCTGTCGAGGAGCTTGTGGTTTTTCCATGTCCCGAGCTCCCAACTGCTGACCGGCGCCGAGAAGCGGCCGCGGATCTGGGTGAGCTTTGCTTCGGGGACGCGGTCGAGCGTGAAACCGGCGTCCTCGGTTTGCGCCTGATACTCGAAGCCTTTGTCGAGTCCGGGCGGAACGAACGCCCAGCCGGCGAGATCGCCGGGCTTCGCTCCCTCTGCCGTGAGCCGCGCGGTGTAGCCCTCGGCATCGGCGAGCGTCGTGGCGATGAGGTGAATCTTCAGATCCGGAAACCGCGGATCGCTGAGCTCCCACTCCATCCGGCCGGCCCGGTAGCGTGCGGTCCGCTGCGCAAATTGATAGAGCGGCAGTCGCACCTCTCCGCGTGCAAAGAGAGGGTAGAGACGGCCCGGATGACCGGCGATGCCGGGTTGCTCGCCGGCACGGGAGATCGCAAGACGCTCGTGGCCGTAGAGCGGCCGGTTGTCCCAGCGGGTGCCGTTCTCGATGACAATGGCATCACCGTCCGGACGGTAGGTCAGCCCGGGCAGGGGCTCGGAGGCAGTAAGAAGGGACATGGGGAAAAGCGTCGCGGCCAGCGCGCCGCCACGGATCAGGTGGAGGGGGATTCTCATCTTGAAATGACCGAAACAGCGGGAAACGATCGGAAGCTTACTCCGACCGGATCCCGGCGCTACGGCGGATCTGCGTCTTTTTTCTAACGTTTTGCGTCAGCTGGAACGAGCTCGATGCGGTCGGCCTGGAAGGCGTGGGCGGCCTTCGCGCCGGCGGCGATCCCGACCGTATTCTCTCCGGCCTTGAGCTGGACCTGCTGGCGGTAGGTGCCCCAGGTGAGGCGGTCGCCAGTGGCCGGAAGCTCGGGCAGTGCGGACTGCTCGCCATTCACCGTGAGCAGGAGACCGCCTGTCGGCTCGGCCGCCGAGTAACGGAAGCGCAGCTCATAGGTTCCAGCTTTCGTGACGGGCGTCCGAACGCTCGCCGAGGCGCCCTGCTCTCTGAGAAGCCCATCGATGTATCCCATGCCGCGGTAGCCGTAGACGGCCGGTTTTTCGCTCATCCCGTTCGTCGCGTGGGCCGAGAGCGTTGTCTCGCCGTCCTCGAGCTCATAGGCAAACGCATCCGCAGGGTAGTAGCGGGCGGAAACAAACTCCGGCTGCAGCCCGGCCGCCTTGCGGATTTTCTCCGCCGCCTCTTCATTCGCAGGATCGCTGAGCGGGAGGATCTCGTCGATGTGAAGCTGGAGGCCATCCATATCCTTTTCGAGCTCCTTGCTGATCAGGTTGCGGGTCTTCTGCGCGTAGAGGCGGCGGACGGCGGTCTCGCGGTTGAATTCGCCGTTGAACTTCACGTTCGCATCGCCGGTCTGTTCGGCCACAGTATCGAGCGCTTCGTAACGCGAGGAACTCTCATCGAAGTAGAGGCCATGTCCCCATCGAGTACGGAGGACGTAGTTGCCCTTCATGAGGGTCGGCGCATGGTCGGGATCGCTCGGCCCGAGCGTGTAAATGCAGGCGCCGTCGGCAAGCTCGACCATCACGTTCTGCACGCGGTTTGCCTCGAGGAGGTTGCCGCCCATTGCGGTTTTGTCGACGCGCTTCCATCCCCAGCCGAGGTGGATGCCGATGTAGGGCGCATTGTAGACCTCGTTGTGGGAGATGACGGAATCCCGTGGAAACGAGATGGCAATCGGAACCGCAGAGCGGTATTCCACGGCGCAGCGGTCGAGGAAGTTGTTGGTGATCCGGTTGTCCGTCAGGAGCAGGCGTTTGTCCTCCGGCATGACGTAGTTCTCGCTCTTGGGGTCTTCCCAGCGGAGGTAGTCGCCGATCTGGATGCCGGTGGCGGAGATGTCGCGGAACGTATTGCCCGTGATGCGGAGCCCGGAGGCGCCGGCACCGAAAGAGATGCCCATCCCGCCGAGGTTCAGGAACCGGCAGCGCTCGATGGTGATGGCGCGGGCGTAGCGGCCGCGGAGCGCCGCGCCGTCGCCGATGGACTCGAAGTCGCCGACGGCCGCACCGACGTTTTCAAAGTTTTCGCGCATCACGTTGTTCTGCGCATCCGGCAGGCCGCGATCCGTGCTGGGGCGGAGCCAGGTCGTGTAGCGGAACGTGATCCCGCGGAACGTGAGATCCTGTGCGGGTTTGTCGATCGAGACTCCATCAATGGTAACGAGCTGCTCGAGAACGGGGACAACCACCTCGGCCGTGGCGAGGTCTTCCCAGTCGTTCGGCTTGTAGTAGATGGCCGGCTTACCGCCCACCGCGCCGGTGCGGTCGAAATACCACTCTCCGGCCTCGTCAAGGAGCTCGTAGGCATTCTCGACGTACCAGGGCTCGTTGACCGAGGTGATCCCCTTCTTGCGGGCATTGCCGAAGCCCGGCTGACGCATCCGGATATCGAGCCCGTCGGGTGTCTTTTCAATCGCAGCGAGACCGACGCGCGAATTCGTCCAGATGTTCCGGTAAACAAACTCGATGGCATCCGGGTTTTTCCAGGTCCCGATCGGAGCATCCGCCGGGAGTGTGTAGCCGGTGGGGCCGACCTTGATGCCCTCAAGGCCTCCGATGCTGCGTGACCTCACGGCACGGACGCCGTTGACGAAGAGCTGGCGGGTTTGGAGATCCGCCGGCACCTCGGCCCGGAAGATCCCGCGCTCCTTGTCAAAGATCTGCCAACCGGTCACGCGGCGTCCGCCGTCGACAACCGGCTGCGCACCCTCAGCCGCCGTGTAAACCGTGCGGAACCCATCCCGGCCGGAGTCCGCATCGGTGAGCGCAAAAGGCTTTTCGAGACGATAATCACCGCCCTGCAAAACGATCTCGACGTCACCCTTCCAAGGCCGCACCACGGCACGCGCAGCGTCGCGGGCTTTTTCCAGCGTACGGAAAGCCTGGTCCGGACTGGCACCGGAAGCGGTATCACTACCCTTCGCGGGGTCGACATGGAATCGCGCAGCGACGGGGGCGTCGGCAGCGTGCATTCCAATTGGAGCGGCGATCGGGACGAGAAGTGCGAGAAGCAGAGAGGGGCGGAGGAGTTTCATGGAGAGGTGATTCAGTGGTAAATCAGCGGAAGGGGTTCAATGGTGATCGTCAGGGGGCGTAACGGGAAAGGTGTCAGACAACCGGCACGGCGATGCGGATGCCCGTCCAGACGATACGCATCGCTGAGACTTTGCAAATATTTGCCGTCGGATGGAACGAATTTCCTCGCCGTCGATGCGCAAAGGAAAGCATCGGAATCGGGCTGCCGTTGCGTCATCTTGCCGGCGGGGCCTTCACCTTGACGGCCCGGCCCGTGTAACGGACCTCCGCATCAGCCTTCACGGCGACATCAGGTCCCACGCCGTGACCGGGGCGGACGTGGACGATTCGGAACATGCGCTCCGCGGGCATGCCGGGGAACGATCCCTGCCGTTCACCAAGAGTGAGGGTTTGTTCTTTTTCACTCCAGCGGATCGGGATTTTTGTGAATACGCCCGACTCGTAAGCGTAGCTCCGGCCATCGTCCTCATACAGCGTGAACGCGCCGTCGGCTCCGCCGTAGATACGAAGCTCACGGGGATCGGCGGGCTCTTCGTCCACGAATTGCTCCGCCGGCCCGAGCGGGAGAATCGACCCTGCACGAACATGGAGCGGGATGCGGCTCAGCGGGGCGTCCGCTTTCACGGTTTGTCCACCGGACACTTTCTCGCCGCTCCAGAAATCAAACCATCCGCCGGCGGTCTCCGGAAGATAGACGGCCCACTCGGTCACGCCCGGTTGAAGCACCGGTGAGACCAGCAGCGCGGGGCCGAAGAGGTATTCATAAGGCTGGTCGAGCGCACGCGGGTCGTTGGGAAAATCCATCACGAGCGGGCGCATAAGGGTGGCACCATCGAACGTGACACGGGCCGCCTCGGAGTAGATGTAGGGCAGCAGGCGGTAGCGGAAGTCGAGGTAGCGCCGGGCCTCTTTCTCCACCGTTTCACCGTAGCGCCAAAACTCGGTATCGGTCTGGTAGCCATGGACGCGCTGGAGGGGCGAGAAGGTCGAATACTGGAACCACCGCAGGAAGCGCTCGTGGAATCCGGGGTCGGTGTATTGGCCCTGAGGACGGAAAAATCCGCCGCAGTCGGTGGTCCAATACGGCTGGCCGGTGATGACGAAGTTGAGCCCGGCGGGGATCTGCCGGCGAAGAGTATCCCAATCGTTGCCTATATCGCCCGACCACGTGGCGGCACCATAGCGCTGCTGACCGGAAAACGCGCTGCGGGTGAGGATGAAGACGCGTTTGTCCGGCGCATCAGCACGCTGGCCCTCGTAAACTGTCTTGTTCACGAAGAGAGGAAAAAGATTCCGTGTCTTCTCACCCGGCCCGAGGTGGGTGCGGCGTCCGGCGAGGTCGTCGTTCTCCGGCTCCGTTGCGTCCTGCCACCAGGCGTCGATCCCGAGCGAGAGCAGGCGCTCGCTGAAGTTTTTCCAATAGAACGCCGCGGCGTCCGGGTTGAAAAAGTCCACCCATGTCGTGCCGGGAATAAAAAACTTCCGGGCCGTGAACTCTTTGCCGAGCTCGGAGTCGCCGTCGACCTTCGACCAGACGGAGACCATGAGGCGGGCGTTCATCGCGTGGAGGTCGCGCACCATCGCCGCGGCGTCCGGATAGTCCTTTTCATCGAAGCGCATGGCGTTCCATCCATGGCGGCCCCAGTATTGCCAGTCCTGCACGATGAGATCCATCGGGAGACCGCGCTTGCGGAATTCCGCCGCCGTGGTGAGAAGCTCGTCCTGGGATTTGAAACGCTCGCGGCAATGGATGTAGCCAAGCGCCCAGAGCGGCGGGAGCGGGGCAGCTCCAGTGAGCTTCCGGTAGCTGGCGATGACGGCGTCGGCATCGCCCGCAAAGACGACGTAATCGAGAGCATCGGCCACGGGTGAACGGAGCGTCGTCGTATCGTCGATCTTCCGGAAGGTCAGCGTCGGATGGTCCTCCGCTCCGGCCTGGAGGGTGACGTTGTGTTCGCCCGCCGGGAGCTCGATGATCCAGCTCGTCGTCGGCGGAAGCCAGAGGTTGTCCATGTCCACAACAGCCTTCCCATCGATCTCGACCCGGTAGCGGTTGGCCATCTTCCGTCCGACATCGAGGAGGAACGCATAGCGGCCCGGTTGATCGACCGTAAAACGCCCGGAGAAACGCCCCGAGCGGCGGATCTCTTTCTTGGTTCCTTCGGTCGTCGTGACATCGACCTCGACGCCTTTTTCGTCGGCATCCGCCGGAGCTAGCTCGACCGCCCGGTCTCCGGGGTTCAGCTCGGTCAGGCCATAATTGTTCCAGAGCACGCCGTAGCCTTTGCTTGAGAGGAGAAACGGGATCGCGATCTGCGTGTTCACCTGCGTGAGGCGGCGGGAGAGTCCGCGAACGTTCAGGTAGCCGTCCTGGAATTGCCCGGTGCCGAAAAGACGCTCGTCGGGTGGGGAAACAAACGTCTGTCCGATGGCCAGCGTCGGCTCGCCCTGGATGGTCGATGCCTCGACACGCCTGCCACCTGCGGCCTCGGCCAGAAGCTCCCGGCCCTCGCCGTCGCGGAAGGTCAGCGCTCCCGTTTCGCGGTTCAGCGTTGTCTCCAGATCCTTCTGCACAACCCGGATGCTTTCTGCCGACTCGATGACCTTAAACACCGGCGGGTCGATCTTCTCTGTGAGGACAAATTCCGGGAGAGCGCCCGAAGCGCTGCCACCAACCCGCACGCGGATCGCATTCTCCGTCAGCGGGCGGAGCACCATTTCGCCTTCGGGTGTGGCAAGACGGACCTCTGTTTTGGATTCGGCAAGGAGTTTCACAGGTTCAGAGAATGCCGTTAGCGTGAGAGCAAGACCAAGAAGGCTCGCGGGAAGAATCGGTTTTAACCGCAGGAAAGGTCGGGGCTGCATGGTCAAAAATAGAGGCATAGGTATGGAGAGGTTGAGGGCTGCGATGATCTTCCCGCGAGGGGAAAGAGCGCGTGAGCCGCATTACATTGAACCAATGCATCACTTTGGGAAACACGGGATCCCGCTGAAAAAGCAAAACCATCGCTACTTCAGGCTGATCCTTACCACGACCGCGCTCAGCGGCGCGATCGAGAGATCGATCTCGGAATCGCGAATCGATGATGTCGCGACGGGCGTCCACTTCCCGTCCCAGCTTCCGTCCGCGCCGATCTCTCCCTTCCCCACGCTGATTCCCGAGTCCGCACCCGGGTCACCGGTGGCGCTGCGCATCTCCACCGTTTCGGTGCTTTGGACGTTCCAGCTTGAAGGCAGACTCAGGACGACTTGGCGGTTCTTCGCCGTCCCGCCATGCGCCTTATTGATAAGGGTGACCAGTAGTTCGTTCTTCCCGGCCATTCCTCCGTAAGCCACCACGTCACTCGAATCAGATGAAGGAATTTTGATTTGAAGCGGAGAACGGAACTCTCCGAGCGCAAACATCTTCATCGCATAGGCCAGAGGCCGCGCCGCGTATCCCTCCTCCGAACTCACAAAGACCGCATAGCGGCACGGGAGTGAGATGCCTCCGCCCGTCCTGTCTCCCGTGTGGAAATTGATCCCGTCGGAACCGTGGGTTGCCCACCAATGGAGGTAGTCGAGGCCCCAGATCGCCGACACATATCTGTCGCTCACGCCCTTGAGTCCGCTGAACCAGTAACTGTTCGTCTCGGTTAGGCGAAAGCTCAGACCGGTTCCGGCAACGGCCTCAACCATGCCTTCAAGGATTTCCTCATACGTTTTATAGGCATCAGCAGACAGCATCCGCTGTCGCGACGAAACCGGCTCCTGCGGGATTAGTTTATCGACCCCGCTCTTGGCATCCTGCGGATTGCTGTAGGAGCAGCCAAAGGGATAGCTGTGCTGGGTGATCATCACGAAGTTCCCCGTTTTGCCGAAATCCTCCACGACCTTCTTGATGAGAGCCGGCTTGGGATTCTGGTCCATGCCGCAGAATCGCGCTTCCGGCCATTCCGCCAGCATCGCTTTCTGAATCGCTGTCCATTTCGCCTTCAGGACGTTGTAGTCGTGGTAGTAATCGGGCTCGTTTCCGATCGAGAAGCAATCCATTAAATCCGCGTAGTTCTCACGAATCAGCTTTGTCACTTTGGCAGCCGATTCCGGGTCTCCGTCTTGAAGACGGACGGAGTAGATCACTTTTACACCGGCTGCCCGGGCAAACTCGAAGAGCGATCTGATATCGTCCTCAGTGGGTATCGGGATGGAGGGGTCGTCGACCGAGTTGCCGCCGATCCGAAGGTTCTTAACTCCGAGCGTCTTGAACATCTGCACCAGCGGAGCATTATCCGCCCGGAAATAGCGCCGGCCATCAGCCCCCGGAAGAAGGACGCTCGTTTCGTAGCTGAGACCTGCCACGTCATCCGAGAGTGGTTTCGCCGCCGCTGATTCTTCAACGGATATCCTGAGCGGCTCCGCGGCCGGCATAAGGGGAATTGTTAACATCATCATGGTTCCAAGCAGGCTGGTTGCGACGCTCACGGGGAGAGCGTGGGTTATCCGGGATTCCCCGGTGCGTTTCTTCATCATTCGTTGTGTCCTTTTTTCGTATCGCCCTTCGGCTCACCCGGCTGCGCTGTGCTCCTGTGCAAGGCGACCAACTGATGGCCATCAATCCGCGGAACGGTGAAATGGAGTCGTCCGCCGTGGCGCTCGAACGGGATTTCCTCGCCAGTTGGCTCCAGCGTTATCTTTTCCACTCTCTGGTCCTCGCGAACCGAGAGACCGAGGTTGTGAAGCGGAATCCGATCTTCGACGATTTCGAGGCGGTTTGCCCGGCGCTCCGGGATGTATTGCAGCAAGTGAATCACCCATCGGGCTGAGGCTTCCTGATTGTTAACCGTAACGATCACGCTCGACGGCCCGTCATGCATAACGACCGGCTCGGGAAGCAGCCGGCGCAGGGCCGCCGCCGCGAACGACTTTACCCACGCCGGCGAGAACTCGCTGTAGATCCGCCAGATCGGATGGGCGAAATAGACGACCTTCCGATTGGCGACCACAGCGGGCCCGGTGATTTCGCCCGACGAGGGGCTGTGCATGTGAGAGCAATAGCGGTTCGCCGACCGGAAAAAATATGGCGAGACCGCATCGGCGAGAATGTCTCCCGTCACCCGGGCCACGGGCAGGTGATGCACATACATGCCGAAATCCACCGAAGGCCGTCCGCATTCGAAAACGTCGCGAGGCCGGAAATAGGTCGCATAGGAGTGCCGCGCGTCCCCGACATCACCCCGGGCCAGGCGTCCGTCCTGCAGGGTCGGCCCGTCCCCGGCTTTCGTGACTCCCCATTCGCTTAGCACGAACCTCTCCCCGGCCGAATCCAACCCGGCTTCGAACGAAGCCAGAACCCTTCCGCCCTGTTCGAGGAAGGCGTGGATTTTTTCGGCCAGACCCGCGCTCAGACGGGCCGAGTCGGTCAGGATCAGAACGGCGTATTTTGAATAGTCGGAATCATCGTCGACCACGTCGAACTGATGCCCCTCCTCCTGCAGCATTCGCACGATCGTGCGCGTTTCCTCGTAAGGTCCGTCGAGAACCCCGATATCCACAACCGGGCAGGCCTCCACGCACCAGGGCTCGACCTCCTCCACCTGGGAGTAAACAGAGCCGATCAGGCGGTAGACTTCCCGGTCCATTCTGCCCGAGGGATGGAGCTGATCCCCGATCAGGCAACGAATGTTGAGCGCGAGAAGATGGAAGCATTCGAATTCCAGGGACACCGGATGTTTGTAGCTGCCGAAATCCCCCCAGCCGGTGTGGAACCTTCCGGTCTGGCCGACGCAGGTGTGGATATTGCGCTCGAAGCGGGCACGGTGCGGCAGGTGATGATAGCCCGTCGGATTCGCCCCGGGAAGCGCATCAAACTCCAGATGCGAATACCACTTCGCGTGCTCCCGGTTATTCGGCGCCAGGCTCCCGTTATTGTAATAGACCGAGGCGCGGGGATTCATTTTCCGGATGTGGTCGGACATCTCGCTGACGAACGACGAGACATTGTGCTGTCCGAATTTCCTGCGGTCATCCGGCGTGCAGGGATTCAACCCGAGCGCCTCCATGCGCAGGCGGGATCTCAGGGAACAGTCCTCGGCCTCGTGCGCCCAAAGGATGTCGAGAAAGATCCCGTCAACGTCCCCGATGCATTCGAAGATGTCCTGCACGTGATCGAACAGAAACCGGCGATACTCCTCATGGCCGACGTCGAGCGTTCCGTAGAAGCCCGGCTCGAGCGGCGCCTCTCCCTTTCCATCATGGCGCTGCACCCTCCACTCCGGCCGGTGGTCCCATGAGTAGCGGTCCCACTGGACCGTCGTGTAGATCGGCACCCGGATCCCCCGCGAGTGACAGGCGTCGACCATTTCCTTGAGGAGATTGCGCCTGCAGAGGTGGGGGTGGATCCGCTCGGGATTTCTGGCGGAGTCAAAATAGAGGTAGCCATGGTGGCATCGCGCGAAGCAGGTCACGCTGGCCACCCGGGCCTCCTCGAGCATTCTGGCAAACGCGTCCGGATCGAACTCCGCCGCGACGTTTGGGATCTCTTCGCTGGTGTGGAAGTCCAGGTGAATTTGACGAAAAGGGAGGGGCGGCGCTGGGGATACGCGGTGCATGGCAATTTTCCAACGCTAGCGAATGTTCGGCTTGATCCTCAATCCGCAGATACGACATTGGTGTATCTTTTTGCGTCATCTTGCGGAACGCTCCTTACCTTATGAAAGTCGGACTCCAATGCGAACTGAGCGACACTGTTTCCCGGCATCTGTTCCGCACGATTGCCCGGCGGGTTCAGGCGAACGGCTGGGAGCTCGTGAGGGATTACCGTTTCGGCTTCCAGTGGGAGCGGAACGCGAGCGGGAAAATCGACATCCTCGTCGCCCGGGTGGGAACGAAGGATGAGCAGCTCCGGTGCAGTCGTTTTCCGAATGTCCCCGTCGTTAACTTCTCCAACAGCCATCGCACGCCCGAGTTCTTCCAGGTCCTGCATGACAACCGCGCGATCGGCCGTCTCGCGGCGGAGTATTTGTGGGAGCAGGGTTACCGCCGTCCCGGCGTTCTCGGATTCCGCTATGGCTTTTTCAGTTCGGAGCGGTTGAAAGGGTTCATCGAGGCATGGCCCGGCGGGGCAGTTACCCGCTTCCCGCTGGTCGACGGACCTCCTTCCATTCCCGCCTTCGCAAAGCTGCTCCGGCGACAGGAGGATCTGGATGCTGTTTACGCGGTCAACGATCTCCTCGCGGCACACGTCGTCTTTGCCGCTCGTTCCCTTGGTTGGAACATTCCCGGGCGCCTGGCAATTATGGGCACCGACCACGATGACATGATGGGCCTCTGGGCCGGCAGGGAGCTGACGTCCGTGCTTTTCGACTACGACGACCTGGCGGACGCCATCGTCGCACAGATGGAAACAATCTGCCGGGACCGCCGGGCGCGCCCCGAGCTGGTGACCGTTCCGCCGTATGAGGTGTATCCGGGCGACACCGCCGGCCGGGCGCGCCCGGACTGTCCGCGCCTCGCGGCCGCCTTCGAGATTCTTTCCAGGAATTCCCTCGCAGATGTCGACGTCGAAGTCCTTGCCAGGGCGACGCACATGTCGCGCCGCACCTTCGAGCGCCTGTTCCTTGCGGAGGCGGGAGCGTCTCCGGGTAGCGCGCTGCTCCGGGCGCGCATGGATCTCGCCAAGCGTCTCCTCTCCGAGCGCAGCGTCACCATCGACGCGATCGCCGAACGCTGCGGCTATGCGGACCGCAGCAAGTTTTCGACCCGGTTCAAGGCCGCGACCGGCTACAGTCCGGCCGCCTACCGGCACCGGTTCCAGCGGCGCATCCTGTAGAGCGGTTCGGGAAGATCACCGGTCCCGCACGTCGACGGCGTAGTGGGTGGTCCAGAATCTCGAGTCGGTGCCGTCGCAGACCTCGATGCCGGCATTCACCTCCAGAATCTGCGCGTCAGGGTGGGCGCGCGAATACGTTTCGGGAAGCGACGCGGTGTGCTTGGCGAAAGCGAGGAGGTCGAGAGCAACCGTGCGCGCCGTGTTTTCGCTGACGCCGGCACCGGCAAGGATGAACTTATAAACCGGCACGTTTCCGTAGGTGGTGAAGATGCCCGGCGTCCAGTCGTAACCGGAGAGAGCGACGCTGGGACGCTCCGGGTTGCCGTAGCGCGCCTGCATCACCTCGAGCTGGATGATGTAGCCCGAGTCGGGAATGCCCTTCCCGTCGGAGCCCACCCGGCCGAGGCGGATCTCCCAGATCGCATTGAAGCGGTGGTTGGCCCAGTCGGTCGACTCCGCGCCGAACGTCCACTGGCTGTGCAGAATCTTCTCGCCGGCCTGCGAAACAAAAAGACCGGCCGGTTTATCCTGGATGTGAGGGAAGGCCTTGACCCAGGAAATGCCCTCGTGGTCCGAGCGGTAAGGGCTGTCCTTTGCCGCCTCTCCGACGACGTCGTAGACGACCTCCCAGTGGCGCTTGGTGACATCATGAACCGTGGTCCACATGCGCATTGGCATCGGCCACCCCGCCGCATCGATCCGCTTGCCGGTGGTATTCCATGGCGCCCAGACATTGGCCCACAGCGTGGCATGATTCGGGAGTTCGTAGCTGCTCCAGCGGTTGCGATCCATCTCCGCCAAGGAGTCCGGGGTGTAGATGCCACCGGGCCAGTCAAGCTGCGCGTGAGTGGAGGCGGCACCTGCTACAAGGCAGGCGAGGGCTAGGCCGACGTGGGACAGGGGTTGAAGAGTTTTCATTCGGGCGGGCGCGCGAAGGGCTTGTCAGTGTTTCCACATGCCGAAAACAGAAAAGTCCGCCACGCCCGGGGTGATGCCCTTTGGTGCGCCAAGCAGGACGAGGCGGACGCGCGTGGCCTTGGTCGCGGGAACTTCGCGGTAGTCGATGAGCAGGTCCTCCCCGTTTGCGGAGCGGTCGAGGAGGACGGTCCAGGTATCCTTCGCAGTCTCGGCCTCGACGCGGTAGCGGAAGGCGCCGGCGCTCACGCCGCGCAGCGGATCGAGTCCGATGTCGCGCCAGACGAGGCGGACGGCGTGGATCTCACCCGGAGCCGCGAGCCGGGAGGTGAGCACGGCGGCCGTGTCGTCCGCGGCCGGCTGCCACCAGCTCCGGATCTCGTCGTCCGTCGCAAGCACGCCGGGCTGACCGGGGGCAAAGCTGGAGCCGAACGCGGCGGAGCCGGCGTTGAGGGCGATCCAGCCGGGGCCGTCGGGGTTGGCTCCTTTGGGCACACGGCCGGGGAGCCAGCGGGGCGATGACGTGGCGCGGGCGTCCTTGACGCGGAGTTCGCCTTCATCATCGATGAACGCGGCGTCCATGCCGACCCTGCGCTCGAAGCTGTGCACGGCACCGGCGCGGATGGTGTAGAAGACGCGCAGCGCGCCGTTCGCTCCCGCGACAACGGAGCCGTGGGCGGTGCCGGTGATAAGACCCTCGGTCGTGCGGAGGATCGGGTTGTTTTTCTGAGGGCGGAACGGGCCAAGCGGCGATTCGCCGACGTAGCAACCCATGGCATAGGTGCGGTTCGCCGTGCCTGCGGCGGCGTAGGTGAGGTAATAGCGGCTGCCGTGCTTAAGCATCCACGCGCCTTCGAGCCATCCGTGTGCCGGATGCTGGTTGTGCTCGCCCAGCATTTCCCAGGGACGAGCGCCGGGATGAAACGGGATCAGCTCCTTCGGCTCGCCGACGGCTTGCAAAGGATTCGAAGGGTCCAACGCGACGCCCCAGATGCCGGAATCTGCCGAGCATCCCCAGTAGAGGTAGAGGCGGCCTTCGTCGGAAAAGAGCATGGGGTCTCCGAGTTTCGGCGCGCCCTCGGGACGCGGGATCTGCATTTTGCCGAGCGGAGCAAACGGCCCGAGCGGAGCGTCGGCGACGTAGAGCTCCTCATCGCAGGCAAGGAGGTAGAACTTCCCGGCATGGAGAACGATCGTCGGCGCGTAGCCGATGTCGCGGATGTTCAGCGGGTGATGCCGCCATGTGGCACCATCGTCGTCGCTGACCCACGCCATGTCGACGGAGGGATAAAGATACCATTTGCCCTCGTGGTAAAGAGCGGACGGATCCGCCAGCTCACGGAACGGGACCTTGTGTTCCTGACGCCAGAGCGGGGCGCCCTCAATCGAGTCTCCGAGCCGCGACTCGCGGGCGTCGCGGCCGATCGGATAATCCGGCAGGGGGAGCGGATTGCAATACGTGAGAGGCGCGGCGGACATCGGTCCCGCAGACAGAAGGCCGACTGCCATCAGGACGCGAAAGCCGGAGCCGGACATGAGGCTACTTTTCCTCAAGCTCGACAACGAGCACGGTGGCGATGGGGTCCGGCGTGATGTCGGGCAGCCGGATCACGACGTGGTCGCGCTTGGTCTCATACTTCAGCGGTTTGCGCTCCGGATCGTTGAGGAGGTAAACGGATTTGATAGGCGACGACGGAAGCGGGAGGTGGAAGGTGCGGAGGTCCTTCCATCCCTTGCCCGGCCATTGGAAGATGTGGACAAAAATTTTCCCGGGCTTCGTCGTGGCCCGCCATTCGGGAGCGGGGACGAACGAGCGCTCGCCGTGGTGTCCGCCCTTCACGGCGCTATAGTATCCGAGCTCGTCGCCGAACGGCGTGCGGCCCGCGCCGTAGATCGCCTCGCCGTTGCGGCGCAGCCACTCGCCGGCCACGCGCAGGCTTTCGACATGCGTGGGAGGGATGACCCCTTCGGCATCGGGGCCGACATTCAGCAGCATGTTACCGCCCTTGCTGACCACGTCGATGAGCTTGCGGCCGACTTCCTCCGGCGGCATCACGCGCTCGCCCTTCGGCTTGTAGCCCCACATGCCGTTGATCGTGAGGCAGGATTCCCAGTCGATGCCCTCGGGGATGGGGCCCGGGATAACGCTTTCGGGCGTGGCGTAGTCGCCCCGAATGAAGCGCTCCAAGCGCGGGACGGGCTCCCAGTATTCGGCAAAAAACTGGCGCTCGCGATAGGCGTCGTAGAGACGGTTGTTGATGATCAGCTTGGGAAACGGTTTGAACTCTTCATAGAGCCGCGCGGCGCGGTCGCCGACCCATGGGCCCCAGAGCCCAACCGATGAATCCCACCAGAAGAGGTCGAGCGGACCGTAATTGTTCAGCAGTTCGCGCACCTGCGGGATGGCGATTTTGTTGACGTAGTCTCCGGGATCGCCCGCCTGCGCGGGATCCCACTGGCCGCAATTGCCGCCGCCGGGGTGACGCCAATCCTGGCCGTGGGAATAGTAGACGCCGAACTTGAGCCCCTCGGCACGGCAGGCCTCGGCGAGTTCTCGCACGACGTCGCGCTTGAAGGGCGTGGCGTCGACGATGTCATAGTCCGTGACCTTGGAGTCAAACATCGCAAAGCCCTCGTGGTGCTTGGCGGTGAGGACGACGTATTTCATGCCGGCTTCCTTCGCGATGCGCGCCCAGGCGGCGGCGTCGAACTTCACCGGATTGAACGCAGCAACATGTTTGGCGTATTCGGCGATGGGGACTTTCTCATTGGACATATACCACTCGCCCTTGGCAGGGATCGCATAGACGCCCCAGTGGATGAACATCCCGTATTTGGCATCGCGCCACCACTCCATCCGCGCGTCGCGTTCGGCTTGCGTTTCCGTTTCCATCGCGGGTCCTGCTGGCTTTTCAGTGGAAGGAGCGCCAAAGGCTGGCTGTAAACTCGAAAAGCAAAGAGCGACAGTGGCGGCGAGGGAGAGGGCGCGGGGAGCCACGCGTTCGGAGAGGTCTTGGATCATGAATAATCACACTCGTGTCGGAGAGATGTATCAGGAAAGCCGCAAGAAGGCTCACACAAAGCCTGTGCTTTGATCTGCCGATTTTGTGTCGGAAACCACCGCTCGCTGACCGAACCAGGGATGATCTACTTCCACCAGAAGCTGCAGGAGTGGCTTGTGAAGCGCGAACCATCCTCTCCGAACCAATACTCCAAGCCGGTCTCTACTCGGCGGATTTCGTGGGTCGCTGGAAAGGTTCCACCCGGCCAGATGTTGGGGTTCTCTTTGAGAAAACGGATCATTCCGGTGAGATTCACATTACCATCATAGGGTGAAGACGGGTCGTAGTCTTTCTCCAGCGTGAGGGTCCAGACTTTGTAGGCCGGGTGTCCGAAACCATTCACCATCCATCGGGTTCCATAGGTCGGACAAACGTAGCTCGCCTTGGCCGTATCGGCCGTGGTGCCTTGATTGGCCGACTGGCGGACCTCGATTTGGACGCGGAACGGAGCGCTGCCATCGGGGGCCGCCATGTAAAGCTCGTGCATCGCGCTGAAGCGCACGCGTCCGTCCGGCGGGTAGCGCATCTCGCAGTGCCAGTGCGCATGGAGTTCGCCGGTGCGGTTGAAGGGATCCGTCACGTCGTAGGTCTCACCGGTCCAAACTGGATGACTGGCCGTATTCGGAAAATTGAAAGCGTTCTGCCACGAGAGCTTGTCTTCCCCGTTGCCGGAGACCCTCAGAAAGTTCTGGTGCTCCAGCTGCGCGTCGCCCCGCTGGATGCGCGTAAAGACATCGACCTTGTAGCGGTCGCCGCCGGACGCCCGTTCGGCCCGGAACCATTTTCCGTAATACTGCTGATAGATCGGGTCGATCGAGTCCACGACCGGGTTGGCCGAAAAGGTTCCCGCATGGCCGTAGAGAACCTCCGAGGAAAAGTCGACCGTCGGGGGTTTGCTCGTGATGCGGGCCCAATCACCGGCGCATTCCTCGGCCACGAAGTCGAGGACGGCTTGGACGGTGGTATCGGCGCCACTCGCGGGCACGGCGAGGGCCGTCATCGCGACGGAGAGAAGGAGCGGGAGGGATAGGGTGGGTTTCATGGAGGATGAAGCGTGCGGCTTTCTTCCGAGAGACCATGGCATAACTCCGGAAGAATGCCCATGTTACGGTCTGACTCTTTTGTGCAGAAACCCGACATCGCGCGCAATCTGACGGCTCATTCGTAGACCTGGATTTCAGAGAACCTCGGAAGAGCGCCGGAGTCGTTGATTTTGAGCCTCACGAAGCGTGCGGTGACAGGCGCGAAGGTCTTCGTATACGTCGAACCGATCCCCTTGCCGCTGTCGAGCGTCTGCCATTTGTCTTCCGGAGCGGTGCCGGCACGGGCGAGCAGTTCAAAGTCCTTCGTACGCTGCTCCCATGCATGGCCCTCCTCGCGGATGTCAATGCGGCGGAACGTGCGGTCGCTGCCGAGATCGATCTCGACCCAGCACTGCCGTTCGCCGGGGACCCACTGGGTCGCGGGATCGTCGTCGACGAGCTTCTCCGCCTGATCGAGCGCATGCGATGCGGTCACCGCCTGCAGGCGCGCGATCGACCGCGTCGGAACGAGGATCGGAGGGATTTCCTCTGCCGTTTTTCCACCTTCCGCCAGAGTGATCTTCAAAATGGTATCCACCGGATCGCGGTCCGCCGGCGGCACCTCGAAGCGGAGGCCGTCGTCATCCTGCGAGAAAGCGACCGGGCGGCCGTCCAGCCGCGTCACGGAAACCACCTCCGCCGGCAGCGGAGGAAAGGTCTCCGGAGCATCGGCCCATGAGAGGATGTGGAGGTAGATCTCGCGGCCTTTCGAGGTGCTGGCCCCCCACCCTGCCGGCTTGTAGGGTCCGCCGCGAAGGGCATAGACGCTCGTGCCGTTCACCTTCAGCCAGTCTCCGACTTCCTTCAGGACCGCGACCTGCCGCGGCTCGATCTGGCCGGTGGGCATGGGGCCGACATTCAGCAGAAAGTTTCCGCCGCTGCCGGCGGTCATGACGAGCAGGCGGATCGTTTCCTTGGCCGATCTTACTTTGTCGTAAACCTTCCACGACCACGAGGTGCCGAGGGTCATGCACGTCTCCCACGGGCGGTCGACCTTGAAGGCGCCGACCACCTGCTCCGGCGTGTCGTAGTCGCCGGGAAGCCCGCAGCGGTTGTTGATGACGACGTCCGGCTGGAGCTCGCGGATCATCTTGAAAAGCTCCTTCGGCTTGTATTGCGTGCTGCCGTAGGAAATGCCGTCGAAGAAGATCATGCCGATCTTTCCGTAGTTCGTGCACAGCTCGCGCATCTGGCCGTAGAAGAATTTGTTGTACTCGTCCCAGTTCTTGGACATGAAGTCGGCGCGGTACCAGTCGGGCTGGGAGTAGTAGATGCCGAACTCCAATCCAGCCGCGCGCGTGGCCTCGGCAAGCTCCTTGATGATGTCACGCTTGAACGGCGTGCTCATGATGTCGTAGTCGGTGAACGCCGAGTCGAACA
>CAZSMN010000022.1:0-20194 GCA_964607615.1 uncultured Chthoniobacterales bacterium
CGGGATCGACCGTGAAGCGGGCGAGGAGGCAGATCGCCTCGGCGCGCGGGGCCGAAGAGAACGTGAGAGGATCAAAGCCGTCGGAGGTGAATTCCTTCGGAAACTCTGCCACAAGCTGGCGCTGCTTTTCCGGAGCAATGCCGAGTTCGGCATACGCCATCGCCAGGAACGCGCGGCCCTCGTTAGTGAGCTTGTCACGTTGGAGGTAGAGATCGTCCGCCGCCAGCGCGACGTCGGCGCCGTCCTGGATCTGTGTGAGAACGAAGAGCGCGAAGGCGCGGAGTGTCGGCGTCACAGGCAAAGTGCGGTCGACCATGTTCTGCAGCGTGGTCGGGAGTTCGGCGGCAAGGCGTTCGGGAACCTCGATGTCCTGGCCTTGAGCCACAGCGACGGCCAGTGCGGTCTGGATGGTCACGAAGGCATTGCCGGATGTTCCCAGCGGCCAGTAGGGCAGGAGACCGTCCGGCAGGAGCGAGGACTCCATCGCTGTGAGCGACTCGCGGATCGTCCGTTCGTAGTTGGCCTTCTGATCCTTATCGGAAGGCAGGGATTTGAGGAGATCGGCCAGCGCGGTGAAAACGAGGATGCGGGACGACTGCTGTTCGAGGCAACCGTGCGGGTAGTCGAGAACGGCGGGGATGCCCATCAGCTTGGCCAACCACGGTGAGGTCGAGAGCGTTGTTTGAAAGGTTCCGGCGGAGGTCTTCCATGCTGCGGGAGCAAAGTCTGCGGCACGGAACGTGCCGCCTGTCCATTGTCCCGCGGCGGACTCTGTCACGGTGATGGTCTTCGGCAGAACCGGAAGGGTGATCTCGACGGAATCCGCGGTCTTTTCGCTGCCCGCAACGTCGAAGCGGATTTTGGCTGAGGTTGCGTCAGCAGACGCAGTGGCGGAGAAGACGCCCACGGCCGGAGCGTCTTTTGCGGCAGTGAGCTCAAGGCGATCCGGGCCCTCGAGCTTCAGATCAGTCAGGCACCGAATGGCAAGGCGATCGGAGTCGGTGAATTTCTGGCGGGCCACGGCGCGCAGGTCGATCTGATCTCCCTGGCGGAGAAAGCGTGGGAGGGCCGGCTCGATGATCAGCCTCTTGGTCACCGCAAAGGTTGATGAGGCCTCGCCGGTCTGGCTGGTTGCCGTCTGTGCGAAGGCGATGACGCGGAAACGGGTGAGATTATCCGGTGCGGTCGTCTCGAAGGTCACGCGGCCATCGGCATCGGTCTTGAGGGAAGGATTCCAGAAGAGGAGGGGTTTGAAATCCTTGCGGGTGAACTCGACGTTGCCAAACGCTTCGTCGCCGCCACCACCCACCGTGTAGCCTTTTTGCGTGAGTTGCTCTGGCGACACTCCGGCGCTCAGCCCGCGCAAGGCCGGAGAGGTGATCACGTTGAAGGTGCGGTCGGGGAAAAACGAAGGAGCAATCGCCGGGAGCGACCAGCCGCCGAGTTCGAGAATCGAATCATCGACGGCGTAGACGGTGACTTCGGCTCCGGCTACCGGTTTGCCGCCACTTGTCACGGTGACCGAACCGGAGATCTTCTCGCGCGGTTCGAACTCCGACTTGGCCACGGACGGTTCGACAGCAAGCGAACGGGCGGGATCGGAGGTGCGGAATTCCGTAAAGCCGAACATCTCGCCCGGGATCCCGTCTTTCGCGCCGGGCCGGAGGAGGTAGACCGTGGCGAAGGCATTCGGCAGAAATTCCTCGCGGGTGGGAACCTCGATGCGGCTTGCATTGCCGGGGAGGTCGATCGTGCGGGAGTCGAGAATCCGGTCGGTCTCCACCGTCACCCATGCGACGCCGCCACTCGGTGCGATCACGTCGAAGGCCGCCGGGCGGCCGAGGGGGAAGGGTTCCTTGGGAGCGAGCACCTGGAGAGATTCGTCGTTGCTGATCGCGAACTCCGACTCGCCGGGGCCGGTGACGATCTGTTCGGCGCTCACGGTGATGCCGCCTTCCACCGGGCCTGCAACGAGCACGTAGCGTCCGGGTTCTTTTGCCGGAAAATCGATTGTGCCATTGGCCGGCACGTCTTCCGCACGGAGGCGGATAAAGTCGTCAAAGTTCCGGTAGCGGTAGACAAAGGGCGCGATCTGTTCCTTCACCGACTTCGCCTGCACGAGGAAAAGTGTGACCGGCACTTTTGCCGGAATCGGGAGGTTATCGGTTCGCGCCAGTGTGCGGATTTCGAATTTCAACGTTCCCTCGGGACGCTCGTCGATGGCCTTGAGACCAAGCGTCCGATCGTTCATAGTGACCTCGTCGGTCGCGCCGCCGGTGATGGTCTGTCCATCCGGACCGGTCACATCGACCTGCCAGATGACGGTGGAGTGTGCGCGATTGCCGGAGTCCGGGAACGGAGCGTCCGATGCAAGGATTGCCTGTCCGTTGCCGTTGAGCGCGGTCTCGCCTTCGACGACAATGTCGTAAACCGGGGCCTTTGATGTTTTTGAAAAAAGGTCGACCTGCTGGAAACCATCGTAAGGCTCACTGTAGTAGAAATCTCCCTGATGATCGCTGATCCATGTCGCCTTCCATTTGACGCGGCTTCCGACATTCGGAGCGCCGTGGAAAAAGCGGGATGACACCTGCACGACCGAGCGGGCGGGCTTGTCCGAATCGGAAGCTTCGCAGGTCACAGAGAACGGCGGATTGCGGAATTCCTCGATGCGGAAAAATGCGGGGGAGCCTGCGTCGGTGGTGCCCAGCTTGCCAACGACACGGAAATCGCCGAGATCGACGCCTTCCGGCACCGGCCATGCGCCATCCCAGCCGCCATCGGGCGAAACCTTCGCGGTGCCGGTGGCGAGAATTTCGTCCTGCCAGCCTTTGGTGATCTGCCAGGTAACCGTCGCGCCGGCGGGCACGGTGAGCCGGCTGTCTTTTTCGGTGCGCAGGAATCCTTTGAACTTCACTTCCTGGCCCGGCCGGTAGAGCGGCCGGTCGGTTAAAATCTTGCCGCGAACGGAGGATGCTGCGGCGAAATACGTCGAGCCGGACGCGAATTGCCCGTCGGGGGATGCCGACCAGAGGGTTTCGGTGCCGTTGATCGTGAGGGCAAAGTAGCCCGCGGCGGATGCGATGGTTTGCGGAAAGACCACGAGACCGCCGGCATCCGACGTCGCGTCGGCAAGCTCCATGAGATCCGGAGTCAGCAGCCGCACGGTCGCGCCGGCGACCGGCTGGCCGGTAGTCATCGCAGCGAGGCGGATGGTCAGACTCCGGGCGTCGGACTTCTGTGTGAGGGCGGTATCGCTGAACCAGATGAGCGAGCGGTTGGCGACGCGGCCGCCATCGGGCCGGTCGGCGACGGCCTCGAAGAGGTAAGGGCCGGCGAGTGGGGTCCCGGGAGAAAAGGTGATTTTGCGGAGCTCCTCCTTGTCGTCCCCGGAGGCTTCGAAGGTGCCGCTGCCGACGGTGTCGAGTTGGAAGGTTTCCGTGAGAAGCGGATCTCCTTTTTGAAACTCCTTGCCGGCCGCTTCGCGAACGGCGGCGAGTTCTTCAACGGGGATGCGGGCGAGCTTCCATTGCAGAGGACCGGTATTGGCTTGGATGAGGGCGAAGCGGAGTCCGGTCGAGGCCCGCTGGCGCAGTTCGCCGGCCGGGAAAAGGATGGTCGGCGGCTTGGACTGGAACGTGGCACCCCAGACCGAGTCGGCAGCCATCGGGAATCCCCGGTCGCCGGTGATGTTTTTGGAAATGGTCACCTTGTAGCGCTGGGCGATATCGAACGCGCCTTGAATTAGCAGGCTCGATCCTTCTTTCCGTGTGACGAATCCCGGGACCGGTGGTTCCAGCCGGATGGCATCCGGCGGCAGCGGTGCGTCGTCGAGGCCGGAGGTGAATTTGATTTCGATGTGGGGAGAATCGGTTGCCCAGTTGCGGGCAGCGACGAAATCGATGGCCAGCGGGCGGGTCGTGCCGAGCGCAAAAACGCGGGGGAACGGGAGTGTTCGTCCCGCAAAGGCGTCGGCCACATTTTCCACGACGAGATCGTAGAAGGCGCCGACGGGCAGGGGATCACGTGGCGTGACGCGGATCGTCGTGGGCGTTGGCAGGGCCGGGGTGGCGGCCTCTTCGCTGTCGATACTGACCTGTGCGGGGAAGCGCTTGCGCGTTGCCCGGTTTTGAAACCACAGGCCGTCGGCCACGTCGTGGATGCGGATGGGGTAATTGAATTCCAGCGGCACCTGGGGACGGGAGTTCAGTTGGGTGCGCTCGTCATACCAGCTTGAGACTTTGAGCGGATCGCTCGTCAGGGCGGCACCCCAGGTGTCGATGGGAAGCGCTGAACCATCGAGCGCCTTGAGTCCTTCGCGGAGCCGGATGCGGTAAGTCTGGCCGGGGATCCGCGGACCGGTGACGATCCAGTCGCCCTGGGCCCGTGTTCTCCAGTAAAAATCCGCTTCGAGGGGCGGCCACGCGACGATTGGAGATTCGGCACCCTCGGTGTCGATTTTGTCAGGCGTCACAATGTCGGAAGGAAACGTGATGCTGAAGCTCGCGTAGGGTTCGATTTTTCCATCGGACGGCGAAAGCGTTATACCGCCGGCATCCGGAGCATTGGTGAAGAGGCGCGTATCGACGGGAGGCGTGAAGACGGTCGGAGCCGGCAGCGGGCTGGCGGAAGGCGCGGCCTCCGGGGTGGGCGAGGGTTTCGCCGGCGGCGTCTGCATGGCGTGGGCCAGGCCGGTGAGAGCGAGAAGAAGGAGGAGCGTGCGTTTCATCGGGACGCCTTTTCTGCGTTTTTGTTGGCGGCATCCGCGTCGGCCTGCTGGCCGAGCCGGACATGGCAGGCCGCCTTGGTTTTCCATCCGATGGCGGTGGGCTTGGCGGCGATCGACTGATCGGCGAACTCAAGAGCGAGCGGAGTCCGGTATTGTTCGAGTGCCATCTGGGAGAGGGCGGCGAGGACGTCGGCCCGGATGTCTGGCGGTGCGCCGGCTTGCTCCAGCTTGCGCGAGAAGCCATTCAGGGCGGAGAAATTTCCCATCCGGCGGCTCACCGTCGCGGCGAGGTGAAGGGCGGTGATATTCGATGGTTTGGCTGCCAGAACGGACTGAAGGTCGTCGAGGGCGAGCTGCTGCTGCCCGATGTATGTGAGCCAGGAGACGCGGTCCAGCAGAGACGGCAAATCGTTCGTGTTTTCTGCAAGCGCCGCGTCGGAGCGGAGGATGCCGGCGCGGGCATCCGGACCTTCGACGGGTGCCGAGACGTTCACGCGGAAATCCAACTGCGCTTTCGCAAAGTCGGTTTTTCCAGACGCAACAAGCGCCCGGGCCAGGAGGATTTTTGCATAGGCAGAGGAGGGCCATTGCTTGGCGGCGGATTCCGCTTCGGCAAGCGCTGCCGCCGGCATGCCACCCCAGAGGAGCCAATGCGCTTTCTCGAGAGATAACGCGGGGGATGGCTTGGCCCCCTCCAAAGCAGTTAGAGCGGTGACCGATTGATCCAGGCGGTCAAAGGCGGGCTGGAGGGTTTTCAGGCGGGCCGATTCCGGGTCGATCGAAGCGGCGCGGCGGAAATCGGCGAGCGCACCCGGACCGTCGCCGGTGGCAAGCTTCGCTTCTGCCCTGTCGAGCAGGAGATCGAGGTGGGCCTCGTTTGCGATGAGGGCATCGAGGACGCCGATTTGCGCGGCACGGTCGCCCGATTGTGCCAGGTAGGAGGCGAGGAGGCGTTGGCTTTCCCAATCCTTCGGCGACGTGGCGACATGAGTGGAGAGAATCTTCAGTGCGGCGGGAAGGTCATCATTCCCTTTCGCAGCGATGGTCGCACGGGATCGCGCAACAAAACCCGGATCGAGCCCCGGGGTGGCATCGAGCTGAGCGGCGGCCTGATCGTAATCCGAAACCTGCAGCCAGAGAGAAACGAGCTGAGCGGCTGCGGAGGTATCGCCGGGGTGGGCCTCCTGCCAGCGGCGGAGGAGTTCGATGGTCGCCAGTGGGTCTTCCGCCTCGCGGGCCAGATCGATTTTTTCGGATAGCGAAGGGTCTTCCTTGGCTGTCAGAGGTGCCCCCACGGCAAGGAGGAAAGCGAGGAGCAAGCGCATGGTGCGGTGATGGATGAAGTAGACGCCGTTCTCAAGCGGATTCGGTGGGGGGAATCTCGAGGAGGAAAGAAAACGCGCATCCGCCGCCAGGTGCATCCTCCAGCACCAGTTCGCTGCCATGGGCGTGGAGGGTGCGCTTGCAGAATTTCAGACCAAGCCCGAAGGAGGTGAGGCCGACCGGTGCTTCCTGGGCGGAGCTACAGGGCTCTGCCAGAAGGAGCGGTTTCTTCTCCGTGGAAATTCCCGGACCGTTGTCGACGACCGTGAAGCGGCATCCGCCCGGCACACGGGAAGCACCAATGCTGAGCCTGCTCCCCGGCGGGCAGAACTTGGCTGCATTCGATCCCAGATTGAGAAGCACGCGCAGGATCAGGGATTCGTCGGCCCGGACAGTGATTTCCTCCGCCGGGAAGTCGACCCGGAGGTCGAGACCGGCGCTGGCGGCGAGGGGTTGGATGGTTTTGGCGGCCCGGTAGAGGAGGTTGCCGGCATCGATCGTGGAAAACCGGGGCTCTGTCTGCGCCTCGAGGCTGCTTTGGTGGAGGATGTCGTTGAGCATGCCCATGAGCCGGGCATTGCTGGAGCGGATGATCTCAAGAAGCTCGCGGTTTTCCTCTGCCGAGAGCGGATGGTCTTCGGCGAGTTCGAGGCTGGTGATCGCTGCGGCCAGTGGCGTCCTCATGTCGTGGATGAGGCTCTGAACGATCTCGTCCCGCTCGTTTTCAGCGGCTTTTCGTGCTTCGAGTTCCTCCGCAAGATCGTGGTAGGCGAGATTGAGCCGGATCTCCGAGACCACCGATTGCGCGATGTTTTCCAGGATGTGGAGATCGGTCGTCGACCACTGCCGGGGCCTTGACGAGATCGCGCACAGCGAGCCCAGCACGAATCCATCGGGACTCATGAGCGGCGTGCCGAGGTAGGCGATGACCCCGAGGTCGCGGATGGCGAGATTATTGCAGACGAGGGCGGAAGCCGGAGCATCAGTAATCCGGAGCGCCGAGCCGCTGGTAACGACATGCTGGCAGAAGGAATGAGAGAGAGGAGTCTCCCGCAACGTGGCGTAAGGCTCGGGCAGGCCGCACTGGCTTTTGAAAAATTGACGGGTGGCGTCGACAAGTGAGATCAGGGAAACCTCGCATTGGAGCGCCAGGCGGACGAGCTCTGTGGAGCGGTCGAACGAGGGCTCGGGCGGACTGTCGAGAAGCCCGGTAGCGCGCAGCGAACGGAGGCGGTTGGGATCGGCAACCGGTTGGCCCTTCGGCGGTTCGGGTGTCGCAGGCGGGCACATAGCATCAGAGATAAGGCCTGGGGTTTCCGAGGGCAAAAGTTTTCCTTCGGGCGGAAGGCTTCCGGCAGCGAAAAGTCGTGCGTGAGCGCTGGCGGGAGACTAACGATAAGGCGCGATGTTGCCCACCCCCGGAAGCCTCTTCGCGGCGATTGTTTTCGGCGCTGTCGGGTTAGCGGCTTTTCTCCACGGGCGCAGAGTGGGGTCGATCAAGGCCGTGCTGACAGGCGTCGCGCTCATGGCCTACCCGTACTTTGTCTCCGACACAACCCTCTCGGTCCTGATCGGGCTGGGGCTCTGCTTTTTGCTCTATCTGTTCCGGGATTGAATGCCCGAACGGCAGCGCTCGGCCGCTAGAATTTCCACATCTTGCCCTGTCGCGCGTCGGCGAAGACCTGGGGGCTCAGCATGTAGGAGAGTGGCGGGTCAGGCAGCTGGCTGTCGTCGAGGCGCGGGAGGGACTTGCCGATCGTGGCATCCCATGGCTGGCTCGAAGCGATGTTGAGTGGTGTTCCCGTGCGAACGAGAGCGAACGTTTTCTGGGCGGCTTTGAGCGGCATGCGCACGCAGCCATGGGTTGTGGGGACCGGTTTGACGAAGCCCCAGTGCATTCCATAGGCGGGTTTGAACTCCATCCAGTAGGTCATCGGATATCCGGCACCAGGGGAGCTCACACGGCGGCGGTTGGCCTGTTTCGAGTAAATGGTGAAATTGCCGTGGGGCGTGGGCGATGAGGCCTTGCCGACGCTCACCGGTGTGGCGAGGAGGACGGTATCTCCCTCGACGACGTAGAGGCGCTGGGCTCCGGTGCTCAGCTTGACCTTGACGTTGGCAGGATTGGTCGGGGCCTTAACAACCGGGTCGTAGGAGAACGAGGTCTTGCCCGAGGATTGGCTGACGGTTTCACAAGCTCCGAGGCCGAAAGCGAGCGCGGCGGCGGAAAGGGACAGAAAGAGACGGGAGAAGCCGGATTTCATTTTTAAGCGGAAAGCCCGAGAACCTGACGCATCGTTGAAGAGAATGCAAGCAGCGGGTGGCGGACAGAGCGGAAAGAGCAACCGGTCGCCGGTTTTCGGCAAATTGCGCAAGTGAGCTGTTGCAATTTGGAGAAAAACCGCAAACATCGCGGCCCGGGTGAAAACGACCGCTGATTACATCGTTTCCGGATTCGAAAAGATCGAGAAAGACCTCTCCTTCCTGATGGGTTGTCTTCAAGAGGTGCTCATCGAACTCGGGGAGAAAGACGTGGCTGCCTGTCTGCCGTGGATCGGCAGCGGGGACGCAAAATGCAAGGGGTTTGAGCAGGCGTATTCAATCGCCTTCCAGCTCTTGAACATGGTCGAGGAAAGCGCGGCAACCCGCACGCGTCGCCTCCGCGAGATCGCGGGAGGCCTTGAAGACGAGCCCGGTCTGTGGGGCCAGCAGCTCAAGCGTCTGCAAGTGGCGGGGAAAACGGCGGACGAGATCGCGGCCAGCCTGCACGAGGTCCGGATCGAGCCGGTACTCACGGCGCACCCGACCGAAGCCAAGCGCGCGGCGGTCCTCGAGCAGCATCGGGCCATCTACGCGCTGCTCACCGCCATGGAGAACGACCAGCTCACGCCCAGCCAGCGCACGGCGCTCCGGGACGAGATCAAGGTCGTGCTCGAGCGGCTCTGGCGCACGGGGGAAATTCTTCTCGAAAAGCCCGACGTGGCGACCGAGCGCCGTGGCGTTGGCTTTTATCTGCGCAATGTTTTTCCTCCCGCTCTTGCCGGTCTCGACCAGCGCCTTCATCAGGCGTGGCGAGCGGCGGGGATGGATCCGGCCCTTCTGGAGAATCCGGAGGCCTGGCCGAAGCTGAGGTTCGGCACGTGGGTCGGTGGCGACCGCGACGGGCATCCGCTGGTAACGGCGCAGGTCACGGCCGACTCGCTCCGCGAACTGCGCCTGAGTGCGCTTCTTGTCCTCCGCAGCCAGCTCGAGGAGTTGGCGGCGAAGCTGCCGCTCTCGAGCAATTTTCAGGAACCACCGGCCGCTCTCGACCGGACGCTTGTCCAGCTCTGGTCGGAAAATCCCGATCTTTCGGAGGTCTTGGCACGCCAGCATTCTGACGAGCCATGGCGCCAGTTTGTGCTTCTCCTCCAGGCGAAGCTGCCGATCGAGGCAGGCCCGGGCGAGGACTTCGAACTGACGGAAAACGGCCTCCACTACAAATCGCCGCTGGAACTCGACGAGCATCTCGAGCAGCTCTCGGAATCCCTCTACGCGGTCGGGGCCGGCCGTCTCGCTGATACGGCCGTCCTGCCCGTGCGCCGCACGCTGGATGTTTTTGGCTTCCACCTTGCTGCGCTCGACATCCGGCAGAACAGCCGGTTTCACGACCTGGCGATGGATCAGCTGCTGGCGGCGAGCGGTGTGGCGGATGCGGCCTTCTCGACATGGGATGAGGAGAAGCGGTTGGCATTTCTGAACGCCGAACTGCTCTCGCCGCGCCCGTTCCTTGGTGCCGAGGGAGGTGTGGCCGGCGAACAGGCCGAGGCGGTGCGTTCCTGCTATGAGGTCCTTCGTGCGCATATCCGGCGTCACGGCCGCGAGGGGGTCGGCTCGCTGATCGTGAGCATGACGAAGCGGCTCTCGGATCTTCTGGTGGTTTACATTCTGGCCCGCGAGGCCGGTCTGGTTCGGTGGACGGCCGAAGGGCTGGTCTCCGAGTTGCCGGTGGTACCGCTCTTTGAAACCCTCGACGATCTCGAGTGCGGTCCGGCGATTGTGAAGGCCTTTCTCGAACATCCGGTCACGGTGCGCAGCCTGGCCTTCCAACAGAGCGAGCGCCTTCAGGTGCTTTCGAGACGCCAGTCGCGCCCGGTCCAGCAGGTGATGATCGGCTACAGTGACAGCAACAAGGATTGCGGAATTTTTGCCAGCCAGTGGGCGCTTCACCAGTCGCAGGCCGAGCTTGCCGAGACCGGCCGGGCGGCGGGGGTGAAGATCCGGTTTTTCCACGGCCGTGGCGGAACGATCAGCCGTGGTGCGGGTCCGACGCACCGGTTTCTCGATGCGTTACCGGCCGGTTCCGTGCAGGGCGACCTGCGCCTGACCGAGCAGGGGGAGACCATTCCCCAAAAGTATGCGAATCTTGTCTCGGCCGTTTACAATCTCGAGCTCCTCCAGGCCGGGGTGGCGGGTGTTTCGCTCTTTGCGCCGGGTGCGGACAAAGACGAGGGTTTTCACGAAACGTGCGGATTTCTCTCGGCGGCGAGCCGGGACGCCTACACGGCGCTTATCAGCCACGAGGATTTCATGACCTATTATGCGCAGGCCACGCCGATCGATGCGCTCGAGACGAGCCGCATCGGATCGCGTCCGGCCCGCCGCACCGGACAGCGGACGCTGGCGGACCTGCGGGCAATTCCGTGGGTCTTCAGCTGGAACCAGAGCCGACATTACCTTCCGGGCTGGTATGGGGTGGGCACAGCGCTGGAAGCCCTGGCGGGCCAGCGGCCGGAGGCCTTTGAAACGCTCCGGCGCACGCTGAAGTCGTCGCCGTTTCTCTACTACGTTCTGACGAATGTGGAAACGAACCTGGCGAGCGCGGACCGCGAGATGATCCAACTCTACGCCGCGCTGGTGGCCGAGGACGATGTGCGTGCGGCGCTTGAGGGAATGATTCTTGCGGAGTTTGATCGCACAAAGAAAATGATGGCCGAGGTCTTCGGTGGCACGCTCGAGCAGAGGCGTCCGCGGATGCTGAAGACGCTCGCCCTCCGTGATGCGGCGCTGCGGTCGCTGCATGTGCACCAGACCGGCGTGTTACGGCGCTGGCGCGCGGCGAAGGTGGAGAACCCAGGCGAGGCGGACCGTCTTTTGCCGGATGTGCTCCTGAGCGTGAACGCGATCGCGAGCGGCTTGCGGACGACCGGATAGAGACATTTTCTGGCGGGATGGGCGGCGGCGTGCTTCATTGTCGGCTCGCATGACCGACTGGAAATCTCTCACCCTGACGCTCGGGCACTCGCCCGATCCCGACGACGCCTTCATGTTCTACGCGATGGCTGAAGGCAAAATCGACCTCAAGGGCTATCGCTTCGAGCACATTTTGCAGGATATCCAGACGCTCAACGAGCGCGCGACGCGGAGCGAACTTCACATCACGGCGGTCTCGATCCACGCGCTCGCCTACCTTCTCGACCGCTACGCCCCGCTCCCCAGCGGCGCCAGCATGGGTGATGGTTACGGGCCGATGTTTGTGACGCAGGATTCCGCGGCGGCGGCCCTCGCGACCGACGAGGAGCGTGTCGCTTGGCTGCGGACGAAGAAAATCGCGGTGCCCGGCAAGATGACGAGCGCGTTTCTGGCGGCCCAGCTCTATCTCGGGGCGGATTTTTCGTACACGGTGGTGCCGTTTGACGAGATTTTCGATGCCATCCGTGAGGGGCGCGCGGATGTCGGCCTGATCATCCACGAGGGCCAGTTGACGTACAAGCGGGACGGATTCGATCTCGTGCGCGACCTCGGGGCGTGGTGGAAGGAACGGCATGGTCTGCCGCTTCCGCTCGGAGGGAATGTCGTCCGCAAGGACATCCCGCCGGAGGTGCGGCACGAGCTTTCCGATATTCTTCGCGAGAGCATCCGCTACGGCCTTGAAAACCGGCGTCCGGCGGTCGAGCACAGCATGGCGCACGCGCGCGGGATGGACGTGCCGCTGGCGGACGAGTTTATCGGCATGTATGTGAACGACTACACGCTGGACTACGGCGACTCGGGACGGCAGGCGATCCGCCTTTTCCTCGGCGAGGCTGCGGCGAAGGGATTGATCCCTCCGGTGAGCGAGCTGGAATTCGTCGAGTAGAAAACGGATCGCTCAGCGGGCCGGCTCGGCGGGTTTCTGGACGATCCGGGAAGAATTGGCGTCGATTTTTTTCGTGAGGGAACCCGTGCCGGGAGCGACCTGGAGGGCTTTCTGCCAGTAGAGGACGGCCTCGGCGGTCCGGCCGAGCTTCTCGTAAGTATCCCCGATGTGCTCGAACACCACTGCGTCGGGTTCCTGCAGGAGTTCGGCGGCACGGAGGAGCTCGGCAAGTGCGGCGTCGTATTGCCCCTTGCGGAAAAGGACCCAACCGAGGCTATCCACAAACGCGCCGTTGTCGGGCTCGAGCTCGAGGGCACGGCGGATGAGCTTTTCGGCCTCATCGAGGTTTTCGTTCCGGTCCGCCCACATGTAGCCCAGGTAGTTGCAGGCGCGGGCTGAGCGCTTTGGGTCGAGCTCGATGCTCTTGAGGAAGAGTTCGGAGGCTTTGACAGTGCGTCCGGCCTGCTCGGCGGCAACGCCATAGCCGAAATAAAAATCCGCATCCAGGAGGTCGGGGCGGGAATTGCCGGCCTCGACCAGCGTGAATTCGAACGCCTTTATCGCTTCCTCGTGCCGCTCCTGCAGGCTGAGCGCGAGGCCGCGGTAGAGCGAGAATTCGATGTTCTTGGGAAATTTCCCTGCTGCTTCGTCGGCGAGGTCGAGGGCGGCTTTGGAATCCTGAGCCGCGAGAGCAAGGCGTATGGCATCCTCGAACCGCCGGGGGTCGGGAGGGGCGATGAGGAGGGCCTGCCGGAGGTTTGTGAGGGCGCGCGTCATGTCGCCGGTCTTGAGGTGGAGCTGGGCAAGCTGGTCGTAGGCGCGGAGGTCGAGGGGGTTGGCCTTGACGATCTTTTCGATGACAGCGACCGCGCCAGCCGTGTTGCCGGTCTCGAGAAGGCAGGCGGCGAGTTTTTCCTTCACGCCCTCGAGGTTGGCCCGTTCATCGAGTGCCGACTGGTAGAGTTCAGTTGCACGGGGCACGCGTCCGCAGAGGACGAAGTAGTCGGCCGCCCGCGCGAGGGTTTCGGCATCGGCCCGGGATTGCACGGCTTGCTCAAGGAACGACTGGACGGCGGCAAGCTCTTCGGGAGATTGCTTGCCGTCCACGGCCGCATCGCGCAGGCGGAGGTCGGCGAGCTGCAGCCAGAAGCCGGGATCGTCGTTTTCGCGCTTGGCTGCCCGCTGGAAGAGCGAGGTGATCTTTTGCCGCTGGGAGCTGCTGCGATAGACCTCCCAAAGCGCTTCGTAGGGCTCCGGCAGATCCGGGGCGGAGGTGAGGGCCTGGAGGGCGTATTTCTCTGCGAGCTCGGGCTTTTGCAACTGACGCAGGTAAAGCGAGGAGAGAGCCAGCGCCGGCGAGGGGTCTTCGGTGTTGGCCTTGGCCGCATCTTTGAGCACGGAGATGGCGTCGAGGGTCTGGCCGCGCCGCAGATACTGGTGGGCCGTCTCGACGGCCAGTGAGGAAAATCCCGGCACAAGGGCGAGAGCCTGCCGTTTGGTCTCCAGCGCTTTGTCGGGCCCCTCGCTCTCCTCTTCAAACAAGGCCTGAAGATACAAAGCGGAAGCGCGGGCCTCGCGGTCGGCCTCCGGGGGCAGCCGGAGAGGGGTCGGGAGATAGAATTCCTCCGGCAGGATGAGATCGGCTTCCGAAGCCTCCACCATGCCTGCGGAGCCGAGGAGCGCGGCTACGATCAGCGCCCGGCCGAGATTGGAATTCCCACGGAGCATTTTCGCTTAACTTACCACGCAATGTCCGGTTGCCAAGGTTGCGGGCATCCAAAAATCCCCGCCGGCGGAAAATTCTTCAACTCCGCGGTCTGATGGGATGAACTCGGGAATGCACATCAATGATGCGAGCGCGTTTCTGGACGAACTTTTGAAGTCCGCAACGATCTCCGACTATCCCGGTGCGGTCAACGGACTCCAATGCGAAAACGAGGGGGGTATCTCGCGTGTCGGTGCGGCGGTGGATGCGTGCGAGGCGACGATCCGCGAGGCGGCGTCGCTGGGCGTGGATTTTCTCATCGTGCATCACGGGCTGTTCTGGACAAAGCCTGCGCCGTGGACCGGGGCGACCTTCCGCAAAATGCGGCTGCTGCTGGAGGCGGATATGGCGCTTTACAGTGCGCACCTTCCTCTCGATGTGCATCCGGAGATCGGCAACAACGCGCTCCTTGCGGCGGCCGTCGGCCTTGAGCAGGGGGTTCCTTTTCTGGAGATCGGCGGGCAGCCGGCCGGATTGAGATTCGAGGCGGAGGTGAGCCGCGAGGTTCTGCGCGATGAGCTCTCGAAGGCGGTGGGCGGTCCGGTGCATCTGGCGCCGGGCGGTCCGGTGCTCGCGCGGAAAATCGGCATTGTCACCGGCGGAGCCGGCGGAGAGATTGCCAAGGCTGCCGCCGCGGGGATCGATACCTTCATTACCGGCGAGGGACCACACTGGTCGTTCACCGCTGCCGAGGAGCTCGGCGTGAATCTTTTTTATGCCGGGCACTATGCGACCGAAACGTTCGGGGTGAAGGCGGCTGCGGAGCGGCTGGCGGCGCGGTTTGCCCTTCCGTGGGAGTTCATCGACCATCCCACCGGGCTGTGATCGGCCGGGAGTTTTTTCAGCGAGATCCAGTCTCCTGCGCGCGGGATCTGGTGGGGTGCCGGCTGGTGTGGGGGGAGATGTCAGGCATCGTGGTCGAGACCGAAGCCTATGACGCGGAGGGAGACGAGGCCTGCCACACGTTTTTCCGCCCTTCGGCGAGGGAGTTTGTCAGCCGGCACGAGGCCGGAGCTGCTTACATCTATCTGAACTACGGCGTGCATTGGATGCTTAACGTGCTCGTCCGAGGTGAGCGGGAGGGCTTTGTCCTTGTGCGGGCGCTGGAGCCGGTCGGGGGTCTTGATGCGATGCGCAAGCGGCGGAAGCAAGTCGTTGATGTCGAGCTTTGCTCGGGGCCGGGAAAGCTCACACGGGCTCTGGGAATCGGTCCCGCGGATCATGGGGTCGATCTTTGTGGGGACGCGGCGCGGGCCTTTTATCCCGGCGAACCGGTTGCAAGAGTCTGCGCAACGCCTCGCATCGGTATCACGCGTGCGGTGGAGTTGAAGTGGAGGTTTATCGCGGAGGGAAACCCTCACGTGAGCGGGCCAAAACGAAAAGGCCGGGTGGGACCGAAGTCCCACCCGGCCTAAACTGGGGCCATGTCCTTACTTGGACATTCCGATGCTGCTCGGAGCCGGAGCCGGAGCCGGCTTGCTTGCGCAGGCGCCGAGGCTGAGAGCGGCGGCGGCGATAGCGGCCACTGCTGCGAATTTAGCGAATTTCACGATGATTTTCCCCCTCCTTTCTTGGCATGTTGCCGGTGCGACTCTGCCATGTCCGTAACGGGAGACAACAGAATTCGTTATGATGTTTTCGGTCCGGGGGAAGGGGGGTAAGTGCCGGCTTTCTCAGGGCGTGGAGCTGCGAACACCGATCCGGCTCAACTGGGCAGCAGCGAGGCGTGAGACGTTCGTCGGAGGGTTTGCCGACGCGAGGCTCTCTAGGATCGGCCGGGCCTCTTCGTTCTTGAACTCGCGCAGGAAAATCTCTGCGCGGCTGTAGTCGGCGAGGGGAGCGGCGTAGGAGCCGGGGTATTCGGTGGGAACGCGCAGGTAGGCAGCGAGAGCCTCCTGGGTCCGGCCTTCAAGGTCGTAGTTCTGAGCAATGCCGAAAAGCGCACCGCCGGCCAGCGGATGGCGCGGGAACGAGGTCACGAACTTCTCGAACGTGGCCGTCGAGTCCGCGAGCTTGCCCTCCTCGCGCCGGGCCTCAGCAAGGCGGAGGGTGGCGTCGGCGGCTGGCATGGTGCCCGGGTAGCGCGCAATCACGGCCTCCCACTCTTGGGCGTTGCCGGCTTTGGCCAGCATGTTCTGGGCACCGGTCTCGGCGAGATTGCGGTTGAGATACCATAGGCTGGTGGCGACGAGAACAACGACGAGGGCGATAGCGCCACCGATGATTCTGGTTTTGTTCTTATGCCAGAAGAGCTCCCATTGGAGATCGGCGTCTTCGAGAACCTGCTGGTCGGCGGGAGGTGTGGAGCTCATGAAAATTAACCTCCGACTTCGGCGCGAGCCTGTTCGGCAAGGGCGGTGCTAAGGTAGCGTTCACCGGTCGAGCAGGCGATCGTGACGATCAATTTGCCGGCATTTTCCGGACGCTTGGCAAGCTCGATGGCAGCGTGGACGTTTGCGCCTGAGCTGATGCCGGCGAGGATGCCTTCCTCCTTCGCGAGGCGGCGGGCCATGGCGAAGGCGTCGTCATTGCTGACCTGGATGCACTCGCTGATCTGCGGTTCGCCGGTGGCGGTTTTGAGGTGGAGGTTGCCCGGGATGAATCCGGCGCCGGTGCCTTGGATCTTGTGAGGGCCGGGTTTTACGGGTTCGCCGGCCAGCGTCTGCGAGATGACCGGGGAATCCTTCGGCTCGACGGCGACGGCCTGGAACGAGGGCTTGCGCGCCTTGATCGTTTCGACGCAGCCGGTGATCGTGCCGCCGGTGCCGACCGCCGAGACGAGGATATCGACTTTGCCATCGGTATCTTCCCAGATCTCTTCGGCGGTGGTCTTCTGATGGATCGCGGGGTTGGCCGGGTTGTTGAATTGCTGGGGCATCCAGGCGCCCGGGGTCTCACGGACGAGCGCCTCGGCGCGGGCGATGGCACCTTTCATGCCTTCCGATCCCGGAGTGAGGACGAGCTTCGCACCGAGCATGGCGAGGAGCGTGCGGCGCTCGAGACTCATGGTCTCGGGCATGGTGAGGATGAGCTTGTAGCCCTTCGCCGCGGCGACGAAAGCGAGTGCGATGCCGGTGTTGCCGCTGGTCGGCTCAACGATCACGGTGTCGGGCTTGAGGATACCGCGCTGTTCGGCGTCCTCGATCATCGCCATACCGATGCGGTCTTTCACGCTGCCGAGCGGATTAAAATACTCGCATTTGACGGCGATGGTGGCGGGGAGTCCGGCCGAGACACGGTTGAGACGGACGAGCGGCGTATGGCCGACGGTTTCTACGATGTTGTTATAGATTTTGCCCATGGGGATAAAGATCGGGCAGCTAAGCTACACGCCGCCTGCGGAGGTCGCAACGCGATAATTACCAGCTTCTAGCCGCGTGAGCGGCGGATGAGGACGAGGTTGCGGATGTAGATGACCCAGCCGGTCGCCTGCCCGACGACGCCGACGATGTCGCGCCGCCAGATGAAGTAGACCAGGAGCATGGTCGACCCGATAAGACTCATCCACCAGAAGGAAACCGGAATGACAGAACGCTTGCTCTTTTCGCTGGAAATCCACTGGACGAGCATGCGTCCGGTAAAGAGAAGCTGCCCGCCGAGACCGAGCATTACCCAGGCGATGCCGGCAGGACTCGTGACATTGAAGAGGGTCACCAGCCACCCGCCGGACGATTTTTGCGTGTAGTAGAGGAGGGTGAACTCGTCCGGAGTGAGGATCCGGTCGGTTCCTGTGCCGGCGCGGGTGATGCGGTATCCGAGCGACCCGTCGGCAAGGCGGACGATGGACACGGTGTTTTTTGCTCCGGCAAGGTCGATCTTCAGGGTGGCTTGGTGACCGGTTGTTTCCTCGCCGGCGGCGGGACGTCCGGCGGAATCGAGCGGGGAGGAATCGTTCCGCTCACAGCCGGAAAGGGCGAGCAGGATGGGGATGAGAAAAACGAAAAAACGGGGCATGGAGCCCGCGTTTATCTCACCGGGACGGCGGGTTCGCAAGGCCTCGTGGCGGGTGGAGCGGGAGCCTTGGGGGGAGGGGAGGCCGGCCGATTGCCTCCGCCGTCGCCGGAGTCGGGACGGTGGGGATCGAAAAAATGATCCATGGCGAGGAAGAGCGATTTGGCGTGGCGGGCGAACAGGATGTTGAAAAAGACGACCGGCGTGATCACCCAGAACAGCATGGTCTGGAGATCAAGGTGAAAATACAGCTCGCAGACGAGGTAGATCGAAAGGCCGAGAGCACTTCCGGCGCCGTAGTTCACCGCCCAGATCGCCAAGAGGAAATACCCGGTCTCCCGCTCATAAGCGTAGCCGCAGCGCGGACAGCCATCGAGCGGAGTGAACCAGTCGCGCAGGGAACGGAGTTTGATAACCGGTATGAAAAGCGGCTTCGTGCCGCACTCCGGGCACTGAAGGCGCAAGGCCCTGAAAAAGTAAGTTCCCGCACGCCGGAGGTGGCTTTTCATTTCCGCTGCGGGCTGAGGACGATGCGGGCGGGATCGTAGCCTTTCCCGGCAGCCAGGGCGGTGATCTTGGCGTAGGTGGCGTCGGAAAGCTGCGGCTCACGGGCGAGGATCCAGAGGAACTTCCGCGAGGGATGGCCGACCAGCGCCCAGGAGTAATTTTTTTCGTCGAGGCCGATGATCCAGTAGTCGCCCCAGATCGGGCCGCCGAAATTCACCCTCAGCCGGGCATTTCCCGAGCCCGGGACGACGACGGCCTTGGCCTCGGCGCGCTGGACGGTCCCGTCTTTCCGGCGGCAACTATTGACCACGCGGATTTTTCCATCCGGGAGCGCGGAGTATTCCGCCGTCGTATCGCTGGCGCAGCCGCGTTGGAACCAGTTAGGGTATTTTGCGATTTCGAACCATTTGCCCTGGTAGCGATCAAGATCGACCTCCGGGACGGTGGTGAGCGGCGGACGGGAGGCGCAACCTCCGAAAACGAGGGCGATCAGCATTGCAGCCGCGGAGAATATCGCTTTCATAGGCACGATGACCCTACGCCGTGCGGCGCTCCTTTTCATGGTTTTTCTCACGGCCTGCGGTCGGCCGAGGGATCGCGCCGATCTTGTCTTTATCAATGGTGCGGAGCCGGAGACGCTGGACCCGGCAATCATTACGGGCCAGCCGGAGGGCCGGGTGGTGCATGCGCTCTTCGAAGGGCTCTGCGCTTTTGACGAAAACGGGCGCTCGGGTCCCGGCGTCGCGGAACGGTGGGACATTTCCCCGGACGGACGGGTTTATACTTTTCACCTTCGTCCGGATGCGCGCTGGAGCGACGGGCGTCCGGTGACGGCGGAGGATTTTGTGCGGTCCTGGAAACGCACGCTCACGCAGGCAACGGGAGCCGCTTACAATTACCTGCTCTTTCCGATCAAAAATGCGGAGGCCTTTGCAAACGGGAAGATCACCGACTTCGGCGAGGTCGGCGTGAAGGCCCTCAACGACCGAACGCTGGAGGTCACCCTGGAAAATGCGACTCCGTATTTTCTCGAGCTCTGCGCCTTCCCGACGCTGCACCCGGTGCCCGTCGATCTCATTGATCGGTCCGGTGACGATTGGGTGAAACCCGGGAACATCATTGGCAACGGCGCGTTCGTGCTGGAGGACTGGCGGATCAATGACCGCATCCGCCTGAAGCGGAGCCCGACGTATTGGAACAGGGAGGAAGTCGCTTTGGAGACCGTCGATGTGCTCCCGATCGCCGATGCGAATGTGGCGTTCAATTTTTACGCGAGCGGGCTTGCGGATCTGGTGATGGACAAGGGACTCGCGCCACCGGCTCTGCTGGAGGATCTCAAGAAGCGCCGGGATTTCCACGCGGCGCCGTTCCTCGGGATCTATTTCCTGCGGTTTAACGCTGTGAAGGGGCCGTTTGCGGACGAGCGGATCCGCAAGGCGTTCTCGATGGCTGTCGACAAGAAGCGCATCGTCGAAAAAATCACCCGGGCCGGCGAGTTGCCTGCCGAGGGGTTTGTGCCGCCGGGAATTCCCGGCTACGAAGGGCCGGCCGGTTTGACCTACGATCCCGCCGCCGCGCGGAGGATTCTCGCAGAGGCGGGATATCCGGACGGCAAGGCTTTTCCCTTGGTGAACTACCTTTACAGCAAGAGCGATCTCAACGAGGCAATTGCGGTCGAGCTGCAGAATATGTGGCGTGAGGCTCTGGGAGTGAACGTGAACCTCGTCCGCCAGGAGTGGAAAGTTTATCTCAATTCCCTCGCTCTGGTGGATTACGACATCGCGCGTTCGAGCTGGGTCGGGGA
>CAZSMN010000023.1:0-20110 GCA_964607615.1 uncultured Chthoniobacterales bacterium
GGAATGGGCGGCATGGACTACTAAGTCCAAAGCCTCCGAGCCAAAACTCAAAACCGGAAAGCCGGGGTCGCAAGGCCCCGGCTTTTCTGCGTTTTGCAGCGATTCCCGCGGGGCTTGGCATTTCAACAGAAGAACGGGTGTGGTATCCCTTCCGGTCTGTTCCCTGATGCTCTTTCCGACCGAGATGCCCGCCGACGATCCGTTGACTTACCCCGCGTCCTTCGTGCAAGCCTCTCTCTGGCGTTCCTTATCGGCAGCCTCCAGTCCCGCCGTCTACAACCTTCTTTGGTCCTTGCGCCTTCGTGGCGTTCTGGATTCCGCGGTCTTGAGAAGGGCGTTGAACCGCATTATCGGGCGGCACGAATCCCTGAGAACTGTCTTTGTTTCAACTCCCGAAGGTTTCCATCAGCGGATTCTTCCATCGGGTGCCGTCGATTGCGGCGAACTGAGGGCGGAGATTGTGAAGGATCCGGACGCCGTCGCCCGGGATTTTGGTGACGCAGCCTTCGACATCGCGGAGGGGCCATTGTGCCGTTTCAAGCTCGTTCGACTCGATACGACCGAGCACCTCCTTCTCTGCGGTTTCCACCATCTGGTGATGGACGGACATTCGTGGCAGCTGTTCGTTACCGAACTCGCCTGCTGCTTGGCCGGGAAAGATCTGCCGCTTCTGACAAGGCAGTATCGCGATTTCTGTGCGTGGCAAAGGCGTCAGGTCGACGATCAACGCAGGAACGCGGCGAGGGATTACTGGAAGACGCTCTATGGAGAAGCATCGCCTTCCTGGGATCTTCCGGAAGACCATCCACGACCCGTGTTGGTCGAGGCTGCAGCAGAGTCCCATGTGCTCCGTTTTTCGGAAGAGACGTCCTTCCTGCTGAAGGAACGGGCAAAGCTGCTTGGGACCACCCCGTTCCGCCTCGCGTTCGCAGCGTTTTTTGCCCTTCTGCATCGTGTAACGGGAAACACTGATCTGCAGGTGATCACCACTCTCATTGGAAGGTCGCATCCGGATTTCGCTCAGCTGCTGGGCTTTTTCGTCAATCCTGCCGGTGTGCGTTTGCATATCGACGGCAGCACCCGTTTTGCAGATCTCGTGGCACGACTTGCCGCACAGGTCGATCAGGGCGTTGCCCATCAAGACTACCCTTTCGACGTTGCGCTCCGTGATGCCAACCATCGTTATGAACCTGCCCGCGAACCGTTCTCTCCGGTTTCGTTCACAAAGCTCCCCCGGGACCATGATCTTAAAGTCGCGGGGATCGCGCTCTCGTCGGAGCGGATTTTTCTGGGACATGCAGGGCACGATCTCGCTGTTTACCTGCAGGACGAGGGGAGGACCGTGCAGTCCATCTGGATGTTCCGCACGGCATTGTTTGACCGGCGCACCATCGCGGCGATGGCCGCTCGTTATGAACTGGTGATCGAGCAGGTGCTCGCACAGCCGGAGATGTGCCTCGGACAGATCGATCTCGTTACTGAGCCGGAACGTGAACGGATCCTTTGCAATTGGAATGCCACCGACAGGCGTTACCCCGATGCAAAGCCGATTCACGAAATGATCGAAGCACAGGCAGGGCGCACGCCGGACGCGATTGCTGTTGTCCTTGCGGATTCTTATTGGACCTATCGGCGTCTCAACGCAGCCGCCAACCGCTTGGCTCGATCTCTTCAGGCGCGCGGAGCCGGGCCGGGATCGTTTGTTCCGATTCTCATGGAATCCTCAGGCGAGTTTCTCGTCGCCGAGCTCGCGGTGATGAAATGCGGTGCGGCTTTTGTCCCCCTCAATCCGGACTGGCCGGCACATCGGCTGGGGCTCCTCCTCGAAAAGCTTCATGCGGAGTTTGTTCTCGTCCGCACTCGTGCGGATGCTGTTCGGGCTGGCACCGGATGCGAGGCGATCGCTGTCTCTTGCATGGAGGCGGCGGATGATGAAGCGAACCTGGGCATCGCTGTGCCAATCGAGGCTCCGATCTATTGCATGTTCACCTCGGGATCGACCGGGGTGCCGAAGGGAGCGATCAATCAGCATTCCGGTATAGCGAACCGGTTTTGCGTGATGACGGAACGTTTCGGTTCGCCAGTTGATTACGTCGTGCTGGTGACGACTCCCGCGTATTTTGATGCGGCAGTTTGGCAATACTTCTGGCCCCTCACGAAAGGCGGGAGGATTGTACTGCTCCCAACGGCACAGGTGCTTGCGCAGGGCCGCCTGCCGGGTCTCATCGGGGCCCATGGGATAACCATGACGGATTTTGTTCCCTCGGTGCTGCGAGGTGTCGTGGAGGATCTTGCGACGCGGCCTGAAGTCTGGCCTTCGCTCTGCTCTCTCCGCCGCATCCTCGTTGGAGGTGAGGCGATGGCGGCCGACACGATATTCCGCCTCAGACAAATGCTGCCGCAGATGGCCGCAACGAATACTTACGGTCCGACCGAAACCTCGATTGGAATCATCTTTCACGAGGTTCCTGATGAATTCATTCGGAAGGTTCCCATCGGCAAACCGATTCCGAATGTCCGGGCGGTGATCCTCGATCCGGATGGTCGCCTTCTACCTCCGGGAATTGCCGGCGAGTTGTGCGTCGGGGGAGTTTGCGTCGGGCTGGGTTATCTCGATGACCCGGAGGCAACCGCGGCCGCGTTCGTTAGAAATCCGTTTCCCGAGCTGGAATGCGAGACGCTATATCGGACAGGCGATCTTGCGATATTCCGGACGGACGGCGTCATCGAGTATCTCGGCCGCATCGACCAGCAAGTGAAGTTGAGGGGAGTGCGGATCGAGCCGGGTGAAATCGAAGCGGTTCTGCTCCATCATCCGCTGGTTCGCCAGGCGGTGGTGGCCTTGCGTGAGGAGAAATCCGGGAAGGAAGCGCTTGTCGCCGTATTGAGCGCGCAGCCGGGCACCCCGCCCGATGCGGCAGGTCTCCGGCAGTTTCTTGCGAGCCGATTGCCGGCGGGTATGATCCCCGCGTCGTTTTTGTTGGTGGATGAGATTCCGGTGACGCCGGGCGGGAAACTGGACCGGAGGGCTGCCTCGCTCCTGTCCGGCGTGGTTCTTGAGTCCCGGGAAAACTGCGTTTTTCCACGGACGGAAACGGAGCGACGGCTTTGTGGGTTGTGGACCCGGTTGCTCGGAGGAAAATCTCCGGGCATCGACGAGGATTTTTTCGGAGCGGGCGGCGATTCCTTGCTGGCGATCGAGATGATCAACAGGCTTCGCAGCGAGGACGGCTTCGATGTGTCTCTGCGGACGCTCTATGAGAATACGACCATCCGCCTTCTGGCCGGAATCCTCGATCAATCAGCACCCGAGAATCTGGAGGGTTCTGCCGTCCAGACGAATCTTCCTTCTGCGAGTGATTCGACGGGTTTAGACAGCCTCGAAGCTCTCCTTGCTCGTCAACGTCCCCTGATCCGACAATGGAAAGGTTGGCAGCGGACTCCTGAGTCGTTTCTTTTCACGCAGAATGAACAAGGTCGTAAGGAGGGGTTGTTTTGGTGTTTTCAGGGATTTCTGGAATGTGAGCAACTCGCAGCCCATCTCGGACCCGACCAACCTCTCACCGGCATGCGTTCTGGTCACACGATCATGTCGTATTCGGAGGCGAACGTCTGCATGCTTGGGGCGTTCTATGCATCGGAAATGCTGGCCCTTCAGCCTTCAGGCCCGTTTGTGATTGGAGGAAATTGCCAAGGCGCCATCATCGCGCAGGCTATTGCTGACGAGCTGCGTCGCAGAGGAAGAGATGTGGCATTGCTTATCCTTATGGAGGTGACGGACTTCAAGTTTTGGGACGGACCGGTGGCGCTTCTATTCGGGCGGATGAGCGATCTCAATCCCTATAAGCCGGGGACGGATCCCGATGCGCTGTTCCGGGTGGCCTACCCGGGCGGCTTCTGTGTCCGCATCATTGAGGGACCTCACGGGCGTTTTTTTGAACCGGAAAACATTCCAAGCCTCGCTCGAACATTGCAAATGCTTCTCGGGCCGCGATAGACCCAGACCGCTCCCGCACTTTGCTCTCTTCGCAAAGAGGCTTCTTTGTGCTAGGCCTTCGGGCATCACTTCGAACAGCCGCCCTGTCAATATGATCACACCTATCCTCGCTCAATCGAATCCCGCCGGAGAAAAAGTCGCAGAGACAATCTCCCGTGGACAGGAAATGCTCCATGCCGCCTACCAGTGGCTCGCGGAGGGTGGGGTGAAATTTGCCCTAGGCCTCGTGGCGGCCGTCTTCATTTACATTGTCGGCTCGTGGATCGCAAAGCTCCTCCAGTCGCTCACGGTCAGCATGCTGGGGAAACGGGGGATGGACCACACCTTCGCTGGCTATCTGGGAAACATTCTCCACGGAGCCCTCATGGTGCTCGTCGTCATCACGGCACTCGGCCAGCTGGGAATCCCGACGGCCCAGTTCGCAGCGCTGGTCGCCGCCGCCGGCCTTGCCATCGGTCTCGCGTTGCAGGGCAATCTCGCCAACTTCGCGTCCGGCTTTCTTCTGGTCTTCTTCCGTCCGTTCAAGCGGGGGGATTACCTTGCGGCGGGCGGTGCGGAAGGCACGGTCGAGGAGATCGGCATCTTCACCACGACCCTGACCACGCTGGATAACAAAAAAGTGGTCATCCCGAACTCCGCCATCACCGGCGGCAATATCACGAACTTCAGCACCAACCCGAAGCGGCTTGTTGTGATTCCCTGCACGGTGGCGGCGACCAATGCTCCGGAGAAGGTTCGGGCCAGTCTGCTCCGCGCCCCGGCGGGAAATCCCGACGTCCTGAGCGATCCCGCGCCCGTTGCGGTCCTCAGCCTGCTCGGTGAGAACAAATACACGATGGAGCTCCGCGCCTGGTGTCCGGCCGACAGGTACTGGCCGGCCTTTTTCACCCTCACCGAAGCGGCCAAAAAGGCGCTCGATGAGGACGGCATTTCCGGACCGCTCCCGGAGCTGCGGATCGTTCAAAGCTGACGCTTGGAGGGCTGCTTCGCGGCCCGCCGGGCGTCCGAGGTCGGGGGCACCAGACGATCCCCCAATGCGCAGCTCCCCAAGCCGCCACGGCCGGCGGTCGCCGTGCAGCACGCTGCGGAATGGGTTGACTTGCCGGACATCGGGACGACTGTGGAGGTGATTCGTGCAGGGTCCATTTGTCTCTCGGCAAAAAGGACTGCTGCCACTGTGAGGTGCGCGACTCCGCGGTCTACCTCCTCATGATTTCCTGCCCACCCACCACCCATCTCGCCTTCGTGGCGGATTATGTCCCTCGCCGCTGCGGCATCGCCACCTTTACCGCCGACATCTGTGAGGCTGTAGCGAAGGAGTTTCCCCAGACCGAGTGTATTGTGGGTTCGGTCAACGATGCCGGCCGTCGCTACGATTATCCTCCGCGGGTGCGCTTTGAAATCGAGGAGCAGGAGTTGGCCTCCTACGTGCGGGCTGCAGAGTTTCTGGAAATCAACAACGTCGAGGTACTCTCGGTACAGCATGAGTTCGGCATCTACGGCGGGCGGGCCGGAGCACACTTGCTGGAGCTGCTGGCGCATGTGCGCATGCCGGTCGTGACTACGCTACACACCGTGCTGCAGAATCCGACTCCCGATCAGCGCGAGGTCATGGCGGGGCTAGACCGGCTGTCGAACCGGTTCGTGGTGATGGCCGAGTGCGGACGGAAGATCCTGCAGAGCGTCTACGGCGTGGCGGCGGAGAAGATCGACCTGATCCCTCACGGGGTCATCGACATGCCGTTCATGGATTCAAACTTTTACAAAGACGACTTCGGCGTGGAGGGGAAGACGGTGCTGCTGACCTTCGGCCTCCTGTCGCCAAACAAGGGCGTCGAGCTGGTGATCGAGGCGCTGCCGGAAATTCTCGCGCGGCATCCGGACGTTGTTTACATGGTGCTCGGTGCCACGCATCCGAACTTGGTGACGAGGGAAGGAGAGCGCTACCGCGAGTCGCTGCAGGCCCTGGCGAAGAAGTTCGGTGTCGGGGATCACGTGATCTTTCACAACCGGTTTGTCTCGCTTCCCGAGTTGACGGAGTTCATCGGCGCGGCGGATATCTATCTGACCCCGTATCACAACGAGGCGCAGATCACGTCGGGCACGCTGGCGTATGCGTTCGGAGCCGGCAAAGCGGTCATCTCGACGCCCTACCGCTACGCGCAGGAATTGCTCGCCGACGGCGGTGGAGTGCTTGTTCCCTTCCACGATGCGCCGGCCATCGCAGAGGCGGTGAGCGGCATTCTTTCGCATCCGAGCCACATGACGGCGATGCGCAAGCGGGCATGGAAGCAGGGCAGGGAAATGACATGGCCGATGGTGGCTCGCCGCTATATGGAAACGTTCGGAAAAGCGCGTGAGGACATGAGTGGCAACCATGCGGTAGCGGCATCGTCCGTCATGGTTCCACTGCCGATGCCTGCGCTGAATCTTGGCCATCTTCTGGCGATGAGCGACCACAGCGGAATTTTCCAGCATGCGATCTACAACGTACCGAACTTCTATGAAGGTTACTGCACGGACGATAATGCGCGGGCGTTTATCTTCACGATCCTCTTGCAGGAGGCGGGACGTTCAACGCCGGAGGTCGACCGGCTCGCCGGGGCAAGCCTTGCCTTTCTCTGGCATGCTTTCGATAACAACCGTTCACGGTTCCGCAACTTCATGAGCTACTCGCGGCAGTGGCTCGAGGAGTTCGGCTCGGAGGACAGCCACGCCCGAGCGCTCTGGGCGGTCGCGACCGCGCTCGGGCGCTCTGAAAACACCGGCCACCGCGATCTCTGTGCGCTGCTCTTCCAGCGCGGCCTTCCGCCGGTCGCCCACTTCAGCTCGCCCCGGGCGTGGGCGTTCACGATCCTTGCGATTCATGAATACCTGCGCCGTTTCTCCGGCGACCGTGTTGTCGCCACGATGCGGAACACCCTGACCGGCCGGCTGATGGATCTCTACCGCACGAACTCCGCGCCCGGCTGGAAGTGGTTCGAGCCGGTTGCCACATATGACAATGCGAAGCTATCCCATGCGCTGATCCTGAGCGGGCACTGGACCTCGCGCGGCGACGTGCTCGAGACGGGGCTCGTTTCTCTTCGCTGGCTTCTGAAATCGCAGACCTCGGAGGATGGACATTTCGGACCGATCGGCTGCCATGGCTTCTGGAAGCGCGGCGAGCCGATGGCCCGCTTCGACCAGCAACCGCTCGAGGCGCATTCGATGGTCTCGGCATGCCTGGAGGCCTTCTCGGTAACGGGCGACGCCTTCTGGCACGCGGCGGCCCGACGGTGCTTCGACTGGTTTCTGGGCCGGAACGATCTGTCGCAGTCGCTTTACGATCCGTCCACCGGAGGCTGCAGGGACGCGCTTCTTGAGGACCACCTTAACCAAAATCAGGGAGCGGAATCGAGCCTCGCATTTTACCTCTCGTGGGTTGAGCTCCTGCGGGCGGGGCCGCAGCCGGATTACAGCGTATGAGCTCCGTGCCGATTCATCCCTCGGGCATCGTGCTCATGCCGAAAAGCAGCCGCGTGCTCGTGCGATCGTTCGTGTCCTCCGACCCCGAACGTGTGGAGCATATTCTGGACCGCGCGTTTTCGCTGAGCGACGAGGCGGTCGCCGCCGAGCTCGGATTTCTGCGCGCGGAATTCCATGCCCGCCACCACGATCTTGAGGCGTGCTGGAGGCGGCATTTTACGCTGGTTGCCGGCGGAATCGGCGATCGCGCGCTAACGGCCGATCGGAAGCTCTATATCGGAGCGCTTTTCTCGGGAGAATACGCCATCGAGTCCGCCGCACTCTTCAATCCCTCGATCGTGGCGCATCCGGACCAGAGCGGCCTCGCCGACAGCGATCTTCGGTTTGTCTTGAGCCTGCGCGCAACCGGGGAGGGGCATATTTCCTCCATCGAGTTCCGCTCGGGGGTTGTGCACGCGGATTTCCGGATCTCGCTCGATCCCGTCTCCCCCTATGTGACGGCGCCCGGCGTTAAGGAAAACCCGACCTACCGAAAGTCGGTCTTCACACACAAGCTCGACGAGATGGGGTTTGATAACGAGTGGTCGCGCCGTGTTATGGCGGCGCTCGGCCGGGATTTCACGCACGAGCAACTCCGCGCCGCGACAGCGGAGGCAAAGGGAGACGCCTCGGAGCGGGAAGCCAATCGGACGATGGAATGCATCCACTGGCTTGCATCCTCAAACTACGAGATCTCCTTTCCCCCAGGCGTTGCGCTCTCTCAGCGCATCATCTTTCCGGTGTCGGCGAACGAGAGCAACGGCATCGAAGACGCCCGCTTTGTCCTCTTCGAGGACGAGGATGGCTCGCGCTGCTACTATGCGACCTACACGGCCTATAACGGGCACGCGATCCTTCCGCAGCTGATCGAGACGGTCGATCTGGAGAATTTCCGCGTGCTCACGCTCAATGGCCGGGCGGCGCAGAACAAGGGCATGGCGCTCTTTCCACGCCGCATCGGCGGTCGCTATGCGATGCTCTCGCGGCAGGATGACGAGAATCTCTATGTAATGTTTTCCGACAACCTGCACTTCTGGAACGAGCCCCGCTTCTTGGCCTCTCCGCGCTCGCCGTGGGAGTTTGTCAAAATCGGAAACTGCGGATCGCCGATCGAGACGCCGGAGGGCTGGCTTGTCATCATGCACGGCGTGGGGCCGATGCGTCGCTACTGCATCGGGGCCATGCTCCTCGACCGTGATCAGCCCGACCGCGTGCTCGGCCGGCTCGTGAAGCCACTCGTGGAGCCTGAGGGAGAGCTGCGCGAGGGCTACGTGCCGAATGTCGTTTATTCCTGCGGAGCGATGCTGCACGGATCGCGGCTTATTTTTCCCTACGCCTTCAGCGATACGAAGACGACCATCGCCACAATCGAACTCAGCGATCTCCTTGGCGCTATGACGCGCCCGGATGCCCGTCCATAGCCGCCCCGTCGCGCAACCGGGATCTTTGCGGTTGAAAAGATCGGGCGTCATGCTGGAGTCCGGCCATGAAAGAAAATCCCAGCGTGGTGATCACAGGGGCGTCCTCCGGAATCGGCCGGGCTGCAGTGCGGCGGATGTCCGGGGCGGGCTGGCGCGTCTTTGCCGGCGTTCGGCGCAGCGCCGACGGGGATGCTCTGGTGGCGGGGTCCGGTGGCCTCGTGGTGCCCGTGCTTCTTGATGTGACGAATGCGGAATCCATCACCCAAGCCTCGGCGTTCGTTCATGGTCATCTGGATGGCGGGGGGCTCGCCGGCCTGGTCAATAATGCCGGCATTGGGGTGACCGGTCCGCTGGAGTATCTGTCGCCGGACGCGCTTCGCCGGCAATTCGAGGTTAATGTCTTCGGGCCTTTCGCTGTCACGCAAGCCTTCCTGCCGGAGATCAGGCGGGCGGGCGGACGGATCATCAACATCGGCTCGATCGGTGACCGGTTCACCATGCCGTTCGGGGGGCCGCTTTGTGCTTCGAAGCATGCGGTCGCATCGCTCAACGACGCCCTCCGGCAGGAACTTTATCCGTTCGGAATTCGCGTGAGCCTGATCGAGCCGGCGTCGATCCACTCCGAGGCGGTCGGGAAACTCAAGTCGGAGAACCGCGAGTGCCTGGCCCGCATGTTGCCGGAAGCCCGTTCCCGCTACGGCGAAATGTTTGAGGGATTCACTCGCAAAGCGATTGCGGAGGAGGAGGGAGGCAGCGCGCCCGCGGTCGTCGCGGACACAATCTTTCATGCGCTGACCAGCCGCCGGCCGAAGGCGCGCTATCTCTGCGGCAAAGGAGCGCGACTTCTTGCTACGCTGGCCTGGCTCCTGCCGGAAGAGGCGTTCGACCGTGTGCGCCGCCGGCTGTTCGACTTGCCTTCCCGGTTCGGGAGCCGGTCCGTTTAGAGCCGGGCGATCAGAAGTTCGCGCTGGAAGATGAGCTCCTTCGGAAGCTGGCTGTAGAGCTTCATGAAGAGCTCGTCCTGCATCACCAGTTCACGGTGCCACTCGGCCGTGTCGATCTTCTGGGCCAGCTCGAACTTTTCTTTCGGAACGGCGCTCTCAAGGCCGCGCATATCGATGTCTTCGTAGTCCGGCACCCAGCCGATCGAAGTCTCGATCGCATGCATGCCGAAGCGGCTGCGCTGCACGATCCATTTCAGGATGCGCATGTTGTCGCCGAAGCCGGGCCAGAGGAACTTGCCCTCCGGGCTCTTGCGGAACCAGTTCACGTGGAAAATCCGGGGCAGGTGTTTGACGTGGTGACGCATCCCCAGCCAGTGGGCGAAGTAATCGCCCATGTTGTAGCCGCAAAAGGGCAGCATCGCCATGGGATCGCGGCGCACCTGGCCGACCGTCCCTGCCGCGGCGGCCGTCATCTCCGAACCGACCGTGGCTCCGATATAGACGCCGTGCACCCAGTTAAAGGATTGAAAAATGAGCGGCATTGTCGTCGCACGGCGTCCGCCGAAGACCATGGCGCTGACCGGGACGCCCTCGGGGTTTTCCCATTCGGGATCGATGATCGGGCAGTTCTTTGCTGGTGCGGTGAAGCGGCTGTTCGGATGGCTCGAGAGGACCGGCTTGCCGTCGGCATCGCGCGTGCCGGGCGTCCACTCGTTGCCTTTCCAATCGACAAGGTGCTCCGGAGCCTGGCGCGTCATTCCCTCCCACCAGACGTCACCGTCATCGGTGAGCGCGACGTTGGTGAAAATGGTATCCGTGCGGATCGAATCCATTGCCATCGGGTTGCTGTCGTAGGATGTGCCGGGCGCCACGCCGAAGAATCCCGCCTCGGGGTTGATCGCCCGCAGCGAGCCGTCGGGTCCGGGTTTGATCCATGCAATATCGTCGCCGACGCACGAAACCTCCCAGCCCTCATCCTTGAGGACTTTGGGCGGGATGATCATGGCGAAGTTGGTTTTTCCGCAGGCGCTTGGGAAGGCGGCTGTCACATACGTCTTGACGCCGGCCGGATCTTTGACCCCGAGGATGAGCATGTGCTCGGCCATCCAGCCCTCGTCGCGCGCCATCGCGGAAGCGATGCGGAGCGCGAAGCACTTTTTGCCGAGGAGGGCGTTGCCGCCGTAGCCGGATCCAAAGCTCATGACAAGCCGGTCCTCCGGGAAGTGGGCGATGTAGGTATTCTCCGGATTGCACGGCCATGGAACATCCTTCGCGCCTGCGGCGAGGGGCTGGCCCACCGAGTGGAGGCATTTCACATAAACGCCGGTCCTGGCGATCTGATCGTAAACCGCGGAGCCCATTCGCGTCATGATGCGCATATTTGCGACAACGTACGGGCTGTCGCTGATCTCGATGCCATACTGCGCGATCGGGGACCCGATCGGACCCATGCTGAACGGGATCACGTAAAGTGTCCGGCCGGCCATGCACCCGCGGAAGAGGCCGTTGAGGGTCTTCTTCATTTCCTCCGGCGCCTCCCAGTTGTTGGTGGGGCCGGCATCCTTGGGCGACTTCGAGCAGATGAACGTGCGCTGCTCGACGCGGGCGACGTCGCGGGGATCGCTGCGGACAATGAGGGAATTCGGGCGCTTCGCGGGATTCAGCCACTGGCCGGCTCCTGAGGCAACGATGCGCTCGCGCATGAGCTTGTCTTCTTCGAGAGATCCATCGCACCAGAAAATCTCACCCGGCGCTGTGAGGGCCGCGATCTCCTCGACCCAGGCGGTGATGGAACTGTTGGCGGGTTTTGCGGAGCCTGGCGTGAGGGATTTGCTCATGGGAATCGGATGGGTTCGGGGAACGTGACAATGGGATGTTAGCAACCGTCGTGCACCGACGCGAGTTCCCTCTTGTGGGAATTTGACCCACATCTTATCTCTTAGGGAGGAATGATTGCAGAGCGCCATTTCGGAAGCGACCGGCCGGTGACGTGGATCGGGACCTATCCTGTCTACGTGAGCACGCTCCTGGCGGCGCTGCATGGGGTGACAATGATCCTCTCGGCGCTGGCGCTGGGGGCTGGAGCGGAGGGGCTCCTGCAATCCTTCGCCTTCTCCAGTTCCTCGGTCCTGAAGGAGGGTGCGGTCTGGCAGCCGGTCACCTACGCGTTCGTTCACCGTCCGCCCTATTTGCTTTTCCTCCTCGAGATCTACCTGCTGGCGGTTTTCGGCCGGGAGATCGAGCGTTATCTCGGGCGGGCTGCGTTCATCCAGCTCTATGCGGCGCTGCTGCTTCTTCCCCCGGTGCTGCTGACGGCCGCCGGACTCCTGGGCATGCCATCCGTGCTTGCCGGTTCTTCCGCTTTGCATTTCGGGGTTTTTGTTGCCTTCGCGGTCGTCTATCCCCGCGCGGAAATCTTCTTTTCCCTCCAGGCGCGGTGGGTTGTCGCAGCGCTGCTGGTCGTCAATGTCGTCCAGTGCTTCGCCTTCAACGATTATGTATCACTCGCCGTGCTGCTCATTGATTGTGCCGCGGCTTATGTCCTCATCCAGCAGATGCGGGGCACACCGCTGATCCGTCTGCCCGAGCGGGCCCCGAAGGTGGCACCGCCCGCCGCGAAGAGGCGGCCGACGGCGGCCGCTGTCGTGCTGCGCGCCGAAGATGCCATCGACCCCATCCTCGAAAAAATCTCCCGCACGGGCTTGGCCAGCCTCAGCGCTGACGAGCGCCAGTGCCTGGAACGCGCCCGCAAGGAGCTTCTGGCAAAGGAAAGGGAGCAGGCGGAATCATGATGCCGGACTCCGATAAAGACCGCGCAGACTTTCCGTCGCCGAATCTCTCCGATCCCTGCTACGTAAACGCGATGTCGCACTTCTACCGCGGCGAGCTCGGGCGGATCATGATCTGGCGGCAGCGTTTGGATGTGACGACCACGTGGGCGATCACGACAACGACGACCATCATCGGTGCGGCTTTTTCCTTCCGCGACATCCCGCACATCATCTTCTTTTTCAATCTCGCCCTCGTCTGGACGATGCTTTGGATCGAGGCCCGGCGGTATCGTTTTTACGATGCGTTCCGCGGAAGGGTCCGGATGCTGGAGTCGCATTTCCTCGTTCCGATCGTGTCGCAGAATCCGCGGATCCTCGACGGCGAGTGGCGGAGGCTTGTTTGTGAGGATCTCATCCTGCCCTCGTTCAAGATCAGCAAGCTCGAGGCGCTCGGACGCCGGATGAAGAGGAACTACGTGTTTATTTTCACCATCATCATGATTGCCTGGACGGTGAAGATCCTTATGCATGCGGGCACGCCGGTGCATTCGTTTTCGCAGTTCTACCGGGCGATGGCGGTGAACGAACTGCCGGCCTGGCTGGCATTTGTGGTCTATCTGGGGACGATCCTATCGGTCCTCGCGCTCTTCATCTACGTGCACAGGATGTCGAGCGAAGAGGTCAGTGAATTCGGAAGCGGAAACAGCACGCTGTGGAAAATCTGAGCAGCGTCGAACGCCTTCGCGGTATCGTTGCGCAACTCCGGGCTCCGGGCGGATGTCCGTGGGACCGTGAGCAGACGCACTCCAGCCTGCGCGGCGCGCTGGTGGAGGAGTGCTACGAGGTCATCGAAGCGATCGAGAAATCGGATGATGCCAACCTCCGTGAGGAGCTGGGGGATTTGCTCCTGCACGTCGTCATGCATGCCCAGATGGCGGAAGAAAGGGGAGCTTTCGTGCTCGAGGATATCGCAGCCGAGGTCTGTGAGAAAATGATCCGCCGGCATCCGCATGTCTTCGGCGAATCCAAGGCTGAGAACGCGACGGAAGTGCTCCGGCAATGGGAACAGATTAAGAAAAAAGAGAAGGGCGGAGACGAGGCTGCCGGCCTGCTCGACAACCTCACCAAAGGTCTGCCTGCGCTTCTTCGGGCACAGAATGCCCAGAAAAAGGCGGCCCGCGTGGGATTCGACTGGCCGGAGATGGCTCCGGTCTTTGACAAGCTGGCCGAGGAGGTTGCAGAGTTCCGCCAGGCGCTTACTGATGGCGATACTTCCGCAATCGAGGCTGAGCTGGGCGACCTGCTTTTCACCGTCGTGAACCTCGCGCGGAAGTCCGGCGTTGATGCGGAGACCTCGCTGGCGGGTGCGACGGAGCGCTTCATCGGGCGTTTCCGTTTCATCGAGCAATCCCTGCGGGCTGAGGGGCGCAAAGTGGAGGAGACGTCACTGGAGGAGCTCGATCGTCTTTGGGAGCGTGCGAAGGGGAAATGATCTTTGCCGTTCTTAATCCCGATGGCCGCGACAGCGACCTGAGCTTTGCCGCCGGCGTGCCCGGTCCGGGTAATGGCGGACATCCTCCCGTCAACTACCATGCCTACGCCGCCTGCTGCGGAGGGGGCTTTTTCCGTTCAACCGCCAGCGTGCCCGCCGGAACGAACGCTGTGCTGGTGCTGCTGCGGAAGCGGAATCTCAAAGCGTGCCTGAAGGCCGTTCGGGAGTTGAAGGCGGCGCGGACGCGCGTCCTGATCTCTTTCAAAGAGTCCGGCAGCCATCAGGTGGCGGATTTTCTTTCCGATGCAGGACGTTTTGCTGCATTCCGCGAAATTTGCGGCGCCTGCGACGGAGCGCTCTCCAGCACGCCGGACCTCGTGGAGCTCTATCAGGCAGCCGGCTGCCGGATGGCGGAGTTTCTCCCGACACCGTATCCGGTTGATGTGCCGGAATGGGATTTCTCGCGCCCGTATACTGAACGAGACGGCGTGTTTGTTGGGACGAGGGAATTCTTCGTGCCGAGCCGCTGCCATGCGGCTGCTGTGGTGTCCGCCTGGCGGCTCAGCCGCGATCTCGGGTGCCCGCTGACGGTTTTCAATACCGACGGCCGCCGTGGTCGGGCTTTGCTTCACCCCCTGCAGAGGGAGCATCCGGATTTCCGCATTGAAGAACGGAAGCTTCCGTATGCGGACTACCTTCGCCTCATGGCGGCCCACCGTCTGGTCTTGCAGCTTGATACCAGCCGTGTTCCCGGACAGGTGGCTGGCGATGCCCTTCTCTGCCGCATGCCGTGCGTGGGAGGGAATGGCGCAGTGGACGAGGCCGCTTTCGGACGGGCGGAGTCCGCTTCCGCATCGCTTGAGATCGCGCGTCGCCTCCTCACCGATGCGGCCGCGTGGTCGGCAGCCGTGGCGGCCTCGCAGGAAAGGGCGGCCCGTATGCTTTCTTTCAGTCACGCTACGGACCGGATTGCGGCCTTTGCGACGGCTTGATTCGGAGGGAAGACTTGAGCATTCTGGCCTCCCGACAGTGAGCGATATTCCAGCCAAACCGATCCGTGTGCTCATGCTGACGGCCAGCATGGGCGAGGGGCATAACACCGCCGCGAAAAACATTCGCGACGCGATTCTGGCCGCTTTGCCGACCGGTGCCGAGGTGCTGGTGGCGGATCCCTACACGCGCACCAACCCGGTCGTGAACAACCTTATGCAGAAGGGTTACACGGTCGCCATCAACCGCTACCCGAGGGCGTGGAAGGTTGTGTTCGAATTGCTGAGCCGGCGGGGTGTCGTGGAGGGCATGGGGCCCATGCTGGCCGAGCTCACCTCGGCCGTCCGTGCGATGGTGCAGGAATTTCAGCCGGATATCATCGCGTCGACGTATCCGGTTTTTTCCTTCCTGATGGCCAAGATCCGTAAGGCGGATCCGACCGTCACGGTGCCGTTTTACACGATCATTACCGATTCCACGCAGATCAATTCCGCCTGGTACCGCTGTCCTTGCGACGGGTCGATCGTCGCGGACGAGCAGACGGCGGATGTGCTGCGCAACGACGGAGTTCCCGCGGAGAGGATTCATGTCCTCGGCTTTCCGGTCGGGCTCGGTTTTGACAACGTGGAGCCGGCACCGGAACCGGCGGCTGGTGAACCTTGGAAGGTGCTTTTCTTCCCGGGCGGAACCGCTGCGCGCGCCGTCGCGACGCTGGAACGGTTGGCCCCGCTCGAGAATGTGCATGTCGATGTGATCACCGGACGGCGCACAACCGTTCACGACGCGCTCAAAAAGGCGGGGTTGCCGGCGCGGGGCTCGCTCACCGGATGGACGAACGACATGATGGGGCTGATGGCCTCGCATCACCTCTTCATCGGCAAGGCGGGTGGCGCAACGGTGCAGGAGGCGATTGCTGCACGGATTCCTTTTATCGTCAGCCATATTGTGCCCGGACAGGAGGAGGGGAATATTGCGCTGATCGAGCAGACCGGCATCGGCGCCCTCGCGGCGGACTCGGCGGATCAGGTTGCCAACGTCCTGAAAGGTGCGATCGCCGGCGATGGCACGGTCTGGCGCGCCTGGCGGAGAAATCTCGACCGGCTCCGCAAACCCTCCGCCTCGCGGGCAATCGGCGACTTTCTCATAGCGCGGGCGCGGAGGGCGTAGTGCGCTCTTCCAGCGGCTCGATCTGACCCCGTTCCCTGAGGATTATCCGAGGGTGTCCCCGGTGTTCGCTGAGTTCTCCGGTGACGCGGACCTTCCGGCCCGCCCATGTCTCCGCCCCCGGGAATCGTTTTTTCGTTTCTGCCATGATGACGACGGTCAGGCGTTCGTTCGGATACTTTCCTCCGAAGTTCAGAAAGATCGTACCGGAGTCCTTTACGACGACTTCTTGCACGACATCCACAAACGAAACCGTCTGTCCCGCGGATTGGGCGGCGATCGCGTCCACTCCGGCCGGCGGCCCGGCGGCCGGGAGAGACGGCAACATCAGGAGGAATGCGATGAGGAGCAGCGAAGGTGGTTTCATCATCTCCGGTGGAGAGCAAGACCCGTGCCCGTCCTATGGAGCGCCTGCCTCGCGAAGCTGTTTCACCAGCGCGGGCGGGACCGGCGCTTGCTCCCCGCCGAACTTCGACCGCACATAAGTCACCACCGCTGCGATCTCCGCATCGCTGAGATACTCCTGCGCCGGCATCACGCCGTTGAAGGGTTTCCCATCGACAAGCGATTTGCCGGACTGGCCGTGCAGGATGATGGAAATCGCTGCCCCGGCGCCCTGTTTCAGGACCGGCGAACCGGCCAGTGCAGGTGCGGTGGGGCTGGCGGAGCCGTCGTAGTGACAGACGGCGCAGGACATCTCGAAGACCTGCTCTCCGGACGGAGCCTCATCTGCCTGGGCGACCTCCGCCACCGGGGCGCGGCCGCAGGCCGTCAGAAGCACGACGGAAAAAACAAACGGCAAGGCCGCTTGCAGAGGGGAGAATCGGGATTTACCGTCCCGCCGTGAAAGTACGTCTTCTTGCACTCGTTCCAGTCCTGCTCTGCGGTGGCGTTTCGTTGTCATTGGCCGACGGGGAAGTCATCTCCTCGGAGAAGCAGAACTTCAAGGTCGAAGTCGTCGCCGAAGGGCTTCAGAACCCCTGGGGCATGGTCGAATTGCCTGACGGACGCCTGCTCGTGACGGAGCGTGCAGGCCGCCTGCGGATCATCGAAGGCGGGGTTCTGCTGCCGGAGCCGGTGAAGGGAATCCCCGAAGTCTTCGCCCGCGGGCAGGGCGGGCTTCTCGATATCGAACTTCCACCCGACCATGCGAGCACCGGGTGGATTTACCTCGCCTACTCGGAGCCCAAGGATGGCAAGGGACTCACAAAGATTATCCGCGGTCGCTTGAAGGACATGGAGTGGACAGATCAGGAGACGGTCTTCGAAGCCGATGCGTCGGAGTACACCGGCGGGCCGGTGCATTTCGGCTGCCGGATGGAATTCGACCGCAAAGGCGACCTCTATTTTTCGATCGGCGAGCGTGGTGACATGGCCAATGCGCAGAAGCTCGACAACGTGAAAGGGAAGGTCCACCGCATCAAAGCCGACGGCTCGTTGCCAATCGGAAACCCGTTTTCGTCCAAGGGCCGCGCGGCGAAGTCGATCTGGTCGTATGGAAATCGAAACATCCAAGGCCTCCGCTTCCACCCGGTCACCGGAGACCTCTGGGCGACCGAGCACGGGCCGCGGGGCGGCGATGAGCTCAACGTAATCGAAGCAGGGAAAAACTACGGCTGGCCGGTGATCACCTATGGCATCAACTACAACGGGCAGCCGATCACGGATAAAACCGAAGCACCCGGAATGGAGCAGCCGGTCATTCAGTGGACGCCATCTATTGCCGTAACGGGAATTGATTTCTATACCGGAGACAAATTTCCGGAGTGGAAGGGTAACCTCTTCGCCGCTGCACTGGCTCACCAGAAACTTGTGCGGATGGAGATCGACGGGCGCAAGGTGACGCACCAGGAAATCCTGCTCGAGCGGAGCGGACGTATGCGCGACGTACGGGTGCTCAAGGACGGTTTGATCTATATCGTTTACGACCAACCCGGAAGAATCGTGCGCATCGCGCCCGCGTCGTGATTCCGGCTGACGATGGCTGGCGGGAGCAGTTGGATTCGCTTTTTTACCGGAGCCTCAAGCGCTATCGGGATGGGCACGTAAGGGCTACGGATCTGGTGGACCGGAAAGAGGAAGCTTTCCTCCGCGGCTCGGGCCTGACGGTGTTTCCTCTCTCCGACTTCGTCGAGGATTTCGCGCGCTACGGAGAACCGCTTCCGGAAACGTTCCTGGTGGTGGCGGGGATCCGCCGGAAGTATTTCCTCGAGGTCCTTGACGGCGGGTGGCCCGACGCGGTCGTGCCGGAGCCCGTCCTTCCGCTTCGCAGCGAGGAGCTGGAGGGTATTCCGTGGCTGCCGCGCATCGCCGCCAAGGCACGGTGCTTTCTCGACGGAACCCTCTGCCCGGATGTGATGCTGGGCTGTGGGGGCGACCGGGCGTTTCTGGCGCGTTACGGTTTGCGGCTCGAGGACTTTTTGTGCGCGGTGCGCGATGGCCGCGACCTGGCGGCGTTTGTCAGAGCCGGCGCGCCACGAGCGTAAGCCGGGGCCACCACCAGACGGTTTTCCCTTCTTCCTCGCAGAGGTCGAACGCCCGCCGCGCAGAAGGCGGTGCGGACGCGACCAATTCGCGCACGGCTGTCCGGTTCTCCGGGGAGGTTGCTGCTGTTTCAAAATACCATTCCAGATCCGGTTGCTTGAACGGAGTGAGCGAGCAGCTTTCCACCGCGAGTCCGGCTTTCGCGCAAAGCGATTTCCACTCAGCCGGCGCAAGGAAGCGGCCATGGCTCGGATCGCGGAGCTTCTCGACACGGTGCAGCCACTCCGCCGCTTCCTGCTCGCCGTCCGGCACGCTTCCATCAATGAGAAGCAATCGTCCGCCCGGCCGGAGCACGCGGAATGTTTCTGCGACAAACGCCGCCGGATCGCTGAAGTGGTGCGCCGCGACCCGGCAGGTGACGAGTTCGAACGAGGAGTCGGGGTAGGGGAGATGCTCCGCCTCGTGCAGCGCAGTCGAGAGGCTCAGCCCGCGTCCGGCGGCGAGCTCCGACGCTCTTTCGAGCATGGCGGGCGAGAGATCGGAGGCGGTCACTGTCCAACCATTTTCCGCCAGGAAGGCCGCGGTATGCCCGCCCCCGGTGGCCACGTCGAGCGCCGGCCGGCCGCCCCCGTCCAGATCCGATTCGAGAGCGGTGAGGATATCCGACGTATCGGCTAGAATGTGCGACGCACCATAGTTTCGGCTTTGTCGATCAAACTGCTCGCGGGATGCCAATTGGCGGGAATCGAGTGCCATAGTTCCTCTCCCTAGCCGCAAGCGCCGCGTGCGGAAAGAGGATTTCGCGGCCAACCCAGGAACAGGGCTTTGCGCGGCCCTGCGGATCTGCGTGAATGTTGCCATGGAAGAATTCGATTTTGTCGTGATCGGTGGAGGCAGCGCAGGCTATGCAGCGGCTCGAACCGCTGCCGGTGCGGGGCTGAAGACCGCCGTGGTCGAGGGCGGAGAGTCCGTGGGCGGCCTGTGCATTCTTCGCGGCTGCATGCCGAGCAAGACTTTGCTGGAATCCGCCAGCCGTTACCGCACGCTGCGGCGGGCGGGGGAATTCGGCCTTGCTGCGGAAAACATCTCGTTTGATGCCGCGAAGATCATCGCGCGCAAGAGACACCTGATCGGCGAGTTTGCCGACTACCGCCGCGGGCAACTGGAGAGCGGGAAATTTGCCTTCCTCCGCGGGCTGGCCCGGTTTCTGGATGCGCAGACCATCGAGGTGGTTGATCGGCACGATCCATCGGCAAAGCGGCAACTCAAGGGGCGGGCCTTTCTGATCGCCACGGGATCGCACATTTCGAAACCTCCGGTTCCGGGCCTTGATGATCCCC
>CAZSMN010000024.1:0-3410 GCA_964607615.1 uncultured Chthoniobacterales bacterium
CGGAAATTGATGAGTGCTTTGATCGCAACATCCACAATCCGCTTGTTGATCGATTTACGATCTTCTTTGAAAGCGAGAATGACGCCTCGAGAATATCGTCCCATTGCAAAGTCATCAAGCGGGTTGTAGGCGGGAGACTTACGTATCGGAACTGGCTTGAAGCAACAGCGGGACTCTCGGCCGGACAGCTATCGGTCCTGATAAACTCCGACGTCTACCTTACAGAGTCGATCCGGCATTTGCGGGAGTTCGCGGCGTTCATGCAGGACCAAAGACGGTTTGTAGCGCTTTCACGTTACACCCCTGCGGACGATGGTTTGGAACTCAATAGCAATCCGCAATGGACTCAGGATCTCTGGGCCTTGGTTCATGACGGGCACTCGTTTCCCAGCCCGATGTTGCAGGAGACGGCGTTCGAGCTGGGCCAGCCCGGATGTGACAACAAGATTGCCTATGTCATGCACAGCTATGGCTACACCATTACCAACCCCTGCTTGAAGGTGGAATCCGTGCATTTGCACTCGCGGGGGGAACGGACATATGACGCCAGGAAGAACAAGCTTCTCGGCATTCATGCCTATGTGCATCCGACATACTCGGTGAGGGATGCCTCCCGATTGGAGTTTCAGCTTCTTTCTTGCAGTGAAGATCGTTTCCGAGAGATTCAAGTCAACAATTGGATCAATGACCGGCCGAGCTATAGTCTCTATCCTGATCCGGTGGAAATCGCCGGTGCCAATACATCTGGCAACAGCGGTGGAATTCTGTCGAGGCTTCGCCGGCTCTTCCTCTGATAATCGGGCGCGGTTCTCGCGTCGATTCGAAGCTGGCAGAAGTCTGGGGGTCGTCCGGCCCCGTCTTTGCTTGGTATCAGGCTCTATTGCTGCATAAATGAGCGCTGTTCTCCTTCTCCTTTTCAACCGTCCGGATCTTACGGAAAAGCTTGTTCGGATTGTGCAAGGCTACGATCCGGAGAATCTCTATGTGGCGGTGGACGGTCCCCGCACCGACCATCCGGGGGAGGAGGATCTGTGCCGGGCGGTGGTGGAGTGTGTTCGGTCGGTTGGATGGTCCGGCCGGGTTCATTGGTTGATTCGTGAAAAGAATCTTGGGTGTGGAGTCGCCTGTCGGAGCGCTTTGGACTGGTTCTTCGAACACGAGGAAAGTGGGCTGATCTTGGAGGATGATTGCCATCCCGCTCCTGACTTCTTCGATTTCGTTCCGTCGATGCTGGAATGGCTTCGCGACCGGACGGATATCTTTATGGTTTCCGGGAATAATTTCCTTCCGCCGGTGCTTCGGAGTGGCAGCGTCGCATTCCGCACCAAATACGCATTTATTTGGGGATGGGGAACATGGCGCGACCGCTGGCGGAAGTACCGGTTCCAAATCGATTCGGCCGAGATCCCTGAATGGGTGAAGGTTGTCTCCGCGGCATGTCCGGCCGGGTTCGAAGCTGTTTATTGGACGAAAATCCTCTATTCATTGTCCGCGAAACCGGTGCCGACGAGTTGGGGATACCAAATGTTGCTTAGTGCATGGTCGTCCGGGTTGGATTCGATCTGTCCGCCCTGCAATCTGGTGAGTAATCAGGGCTTTCGAGCCGACGCCACGCATACGTCCGGCTCTGGAGATGTGCATTCCTACCCCTGTGAGGCGTTGCCTCAGGGGTGGCGCAACGAACTTGCTCCGAGGTCAACCGAAAGGGATTCTGCTCTCTTTTGGCATCACTATTTGCATGCCGATGACGTTGTTTTGAGGAACCTCGTCTTGGAGTCGGAGCCGCTCTTCGAACGGCGCAGCCGGCAGGCGGAGGAGCTCCGGCGGCTGGTGGAGAGTCCAAGGCTGGGTGACGTTGCAAGAATTTTCAGGACATGGCTGGCGCGAAGTCTCAAAACGAACAGGCCTTGAAGAGTCTAATCCAAAGCTGGCGGAATCGCGAACATCGGGAGAGGATCAAGCGGGAGCGAGAGCGCATCTCTCGTTTGCCGCGGTTTCAGCCGGGTGTGGCTCATTTTTGGCCCAGACCTTTCAAGTTCATTGACAGCGCTTCATTCCTCAGCGCGTGGGAGGAGATTTTTCAGAAGCAAATCTACAAGTTTCCGTCGCCCTCTTGGCGTCCGAATATCATCGACTGCGGTTCCAACGTCGGGGTGAGCGTTCTCTTCTTCAAAAAGTATTTCCCAACGGCCCGTGTGACGGCATTTGAACCGGACCCCGACATTTTCGAATGCCTTTCGGAGAATGTCCGGGAGTTTCAACTTTCCGATGTCGTGCTGGAACAGAGTGCCGTCTGGTCGTCCGACGAGTATGTTTGTTTCCATCGCGAAGGTGCGGATGCCGGCCAGGTGAGTGAGTCTGGCATTCAGGTAAGAGGCACTGCTTTGCGGAGAGTCCTTTTGTCGGGCGAAGTCGATTTTCTGAAGATCGATATCGAGGGGGCGGAGTATGAAGTACTGGAATCCTGTCGCGGCGCGTTTGCGGGAGTGCATCGCTTATTCGTGGAGACGCATGATTTCCGCGGCCAGCGGACGCGTGTTCCGGAGTTGCTGGAGCTTTTGACCGCGGAGGGATTTCGCATTCACATCCACTCACCAAATGCGAGGGACTTTCCGTTCATGAACGACGGCGGGGATTCGCCGATCGAGCTCCAATTGAACATTTTCGCATACCGCGGGAAAGGCCCGGAATGAAGGTTTCGCATCTTTGCACTTCGTCCGCCGGCGGTGCTGCGGTGGCGGCTCTGCGGTTGCACACCGGTTTGAAGCGGGCCGGTGTCGACTCGTCGTTTCTTGTTGGAACGAATCCAAGCGAGCTCCCGGGAGTCGAGGAAATTGTCGAGGTTGTTCACCCTGCGCATTCCCTCCGGCGCGTGAAGCTGGCAATGCGCCGGATTCTGGTCGCCCGACGTAGTGCCGGTTGGCGCGCCGTTGACTTTTGGTCAACGAATCTCCGGCCACGCACCATCGCTGCGAAGATCAACAAAAGGCGACCGGGGATCGTGAACTTGCACTGGGTTGGAGATGATTTCATTCCGATTGAAGAGATCGGCCGACTCCAGTGTCCGTTGGTTTGGACGCTTCATGACATGTGGCCTTTTACCGGGGGATGCCACTATTCCTCCGGATGCCTCCGGTTTCAAGATGCGTGCGGTGAGTGCGCCAAATTGAGGTGGGTGGGCCGCCCCGGGCGGCGGCCGGAGAACGATCTTTCGGAACAGATTTTGGCAGCCAAGGCGGAGACTTTCGCCTCATTGAACCTCACCATCGTCTCTCCGACGAAATGGCTCGCCGACAAGGCGCTTCAGAGTCGGCTTTTTCGAAACAAGAAGACGGTGGTCATCGCATACGGGCTTCCGTTGGAGACATTCAAGCCTCTTGACCGCGGCTTTGCGCGGGATGTTCTTGGTT
>CAZSMN010000024.1:3420-19655 GCA_964607615.1 uncultured Chthoniobacterales bacterium
GTTTAGACAGGACGCAGAAATGTAATATGAGGCTCGGGACAAGAGATTGGTCTTGTTTGGTGCGGTCGGAGCGCTTGAGAACTCGCGCAAGGGATATGCCGAGTTGAAGGAGGCTCTTGAGCGGCTGCCGGAGGAGGTTCGGAGAAATTCGACTGGCGTGGTTTTCGGGAGTGCAGATACCCCGGTCATCGCCGGTATGGAGACCCGTTCAATGGGAGTTATCCGGGACGAGGTTAAGCTGGCCCTTGTTTATTCAGCGTGCGACATCTCTGTAACGCCGTCTTTGGAAGATAACTCTCCCAATACCATTTTGGAGGCCATGGCATGCGGCCTGCCGGTCGTAGCATTCGGGGTCGGCGGTATTCCGGAGCTGGTTCGGGACGAACGGACCGGGTTGGTTGCTCGGAGTGGAGACCGCGAAGCCCTTTCTCATGCGATCCTCCGGCTTCTTTCGGATGCCACTTTGCGGAACACTCTCGGGGCAAAGGCTCGCAGGCTTGCCGAAGAACAGTTTGCAGATCACAAGCAGGCGGCGGCTTACCGGGCACTCTATGAGGATACTCTGGTGAACTCCCGTTCCACGACGCCCGCAGGGTTGGACAACAAATGATTGTTATCAGTGAGAAATTCGGCCAGCTGGGGAACCGGCTTTTCCTGTTCGCCCAGTTCGTAGCCAACAGCATCGAGTGCGGCTATCGTGTCTGGAATCCTGCATTCGAAGACTATGCCCATGAGTTTGAAGAGATGAAGGACGCAGGGTTTGTGACTTACCCCCCCAATTCCTGGGATACTCTCGGAAAGCGATGCCGTTCCCTTGCATGGCGTGCGATCACCAGCACGGCGTCGTGTCCGCTCAAGCTTCCCATGTTCGATGTCGCTTCCTATCTGGATTCGGAGAACAGGACTGTCGATCTGCAGAGCGCCACGTTTCAGAGCGTGCGGAAAAGGCACGCTGTGCTGCAGGTCAAGGGATGGGAGTTCCGCGATCCGGGATCGCTGCGAGTTCATGCGGAGAAGGTTCGGCGTTTCTTCGAGCCGCGGACGGATACGCGTATTGCTGCGCAGACTTTATGTGATCGTTTGCGGGAGCACGCGGACGTCCTTGTGGGCCTTCATGTAAGACGAGGGGACTACGCGGATTTTGCAGGCGGGCGGCATTTCCACTCTTTCGAGCAGTATGAGGCGCTCATGGTAAGGCTTGCCGCCCTTTTCCATCCGAAAAAAGTCTGTTTCGCCATCTGCAGCAACGACTCCGCAGCGGGGTGTCTCACTGAGCGGGTTGGTCTGCAGGCGTCGCTTGGGCCGGGGACGACTGTCGCAGATTTGCTGACGCTCGCATTTTCAGATTACATCGTCGGGCCACCGAGTACCTTCTCGGTGTGGGCGTCCTACTGGGGAAACACTCCTTTGCTCATGCTGATGGATATCGATCAAAGCGTGACGCTCGACCAGTTTGTGATCTACGGGATGAACGCCGCGGTCGGGGACTAATCGATGTCGGACGATTCCGGGGATGAAAAAGATGTCCGTGGTGGCGGGGCGGGAACGACCATTTTCTGCATCCCGAAGCCATTCGTCGGACACTTTGGGGTGATCCAGCGGAATGCTTTGGCGAGTTGGCTGGCTTTGAGTCCGAGTGTGCGGGTGGTGGTTTTTGGAGATGAGAACGGAATAGGGGAGGCAGCTCAGGAAGCGGGGGCGGTTTGGATTCCCAAGGTGCGCCGAAACGAACAGGGCACGCCGCTACTGAACGACGCGTTCTCGCGGGCTGCCGAGGTCGGCAAGGGGCGGTGGCTTTGTTATCTGAACGCGGACATCATGCTCACGGATGATTTCTGTCGCTTGGTGGCGCGGCTATCGAAACGCTCTGGGGGAGCACTGGTGGTGGGACGGCGTTGGAACATCGACATTCGCGAGCGGGTGGAGGTATCTCCGGAGCCGCGATGGCAGCGGGAATTCCGGCGGAAAGTTCGCCGGGAGGGACGCCTCTTTGACGAGTGGAACATCGACTGGTTTCTGTTTCCCCACACGTTTGCTACGAATTTGCCTCCCTTCGCAGTAGGTCGCCCGGCTTGGGATAATTGGATGATCTATGAAGCGAGGAGGCGCGGGATACCTGTGATTGATGCGACCTACGCTGTGATGGCAATTCACCAGAATCACGACTACTCACATACCACGGAAGGCCGCGAAGGCGGGCGACAAGCTGTTTGGTTCGGCGAGGAGGCCGAGGAAAATCGGCGGTTGGCGGGTGGGGATGATAATCTTCTGAGCATGGAGGATGCATCGCATCTTCTATTGCCGGTCGTTGGCTTGGTTCCCAATATTTTTCCGCCACGGACAATTCGACAGATTAGGCTATCCGCGCGTTTCTACCCGGAATGGCGGCGGGTGCTTGAGCCGTTTTTCATGGGGGAACGATTTTTGCAGCGTGTCGTGCGACGTGTGCAATTGGCGCTTTTGCGGAGAGGAATCGATACGTTTCCTCACAAAGAAAAGCGCCGCCAAACGCTTGAGTGATGACTGTATTGTCGCGAACAATCGCTGAAGCCATTCGGTGGCCGTGGCGAGCCGCAGAGCGATGGGGACGCGGTGCGGGGAGTTCCCGTGCAACGGTGGGCGTAGTGATGGCGGGTTACCACGAAAAGCTGGGAGGTGTCGGAAACTATGCGATGTCACTCCTCAAGGCTTGGTCTGCGATCCGTCCATTCGACCATCTCAGGATCTTCTGCACCAAGACAAATTTCGCGTCGGTTGGCAAGCTACCATTCCGTGCGCGTATCGAGCACAGGTTCCTCCATGATACAACGTCGTTGACGGAGTCGGCCCGCGATTGCGATATAGTTTTCTATCCGTGTGGTCATATCGAGCCGGTCCCTCCTCCCACTCGCTCAGCTTTCCATTTAGCCGACCTGCAGGAGTGGTTTTTCCCGGAAAACTTTTCGGATGAGGAAGTTTGTCGTCGTCGTAACCGCTATCGATCCCTCAGGGAGTTTGGAGTCTCTCTGCTCGTCCCGTCAGATTTCACGCGGCGGTCGGTCATCGAGCTTTTGGAGTATGATCCCGAGCGGGTTTTTATTTGCCCTCTCTTAAGCGCAGATCTCCCTCGAAAAGGTCGATCTCCGAGGAGTTTTGCGTTCCCTGATGATGGCTTTGCGTATTTTCCAGCAGACGACTATCCGCACAAGAACCATCAAAGGCTGGTGGAGGCTTTAAAGAGACTCGCAGCGAGTGGGTTGAAGATTCCGCTCGTTTGTAGTGGTTCGCGGGTCGGGGATGCCAGGTGGAAAGAGATGGCTGCGAAAGATGGACTGCTCGTTCACGACCTCGGGCGTGTGTCTCGTGAGGAGGTTCGATGGCTTTACGAGCATTGCCGTGTGGTCGTATTTCCCTCACTCTTTGAAGGATTTGGTATTCCGGTGCTGGAAGCCCTTCAGCTCGGTTGCTGCGTTTTGAGTTCCTCTGCCGCAAGTTTGCCTGAAGTGGGCGGCGATGCCGTCCATTACTGCAATCCTTTTGACGTGGAAGATATGGCGAATGCGTTATCGAGGGTCTGGCGGGACGAGAATCTGAGGCGTTCGTTGCGGGCAAGAACCTCCCAGCAAGCGTCTCGCTTTTCCGAGCGACGAATGGTTCAACTCCATCGCGAAACATTTGATCGGATTGCGAATCTCCCGGATTATTTGCGCAAAGGGAAGAATAGGCTTCCGACTCTTGATCCAGTCAGAGCATGGAAAGCCGTTGCAGGGAGGCAACGACCACCGGTAACAGGTAGCGGGGCTTTTCCCCTCTCCAAGCCTGAGCAAAGCTCACGGAGAATCGAGACGCATTTCTTAACACTGGCCTTCAATGGAATGCCTTTCCTCCAGAAGCAATGGGAAATCCTGAATACACTTTCGATCGATTGGCATTGGCATGTCATCGAGGGGATCGCGGAACTTACCGGCGACACGGCGTGGAGCGCTAGGAATAACGGGATGATTCCTAGGGAATTCTCCGGGGTGGCGCTTAGTCAAGATGGCACAACGGCGTTTCTCGATTCGGTTGCAGCTCAAAAGCCCCACCAAGTGTCGATCTACAGATCCGAATCCCGGTGGGATGGAAAGCGGGCGATGTGTGAGGCTCCACTCCCGACGATCAAGAGGGAAGTTCTCCTCTGGCAACTTGATGTCGATGAGTTTTGGGAACCAGAAACGATCGTGGAGGTTGTCGATGCCTTTTCCAGCGATTCCGAGTTGATGGCGGCGCAATTTCGCTGCCGCTTTTACGTCTCTCCCAAACATGTCCTCGACAATGTGGGGACGTACGGAAACGATACCCGATGCGAATGGAGACGAGTCTGGCGTTTTCGCCCCGGGGATTCGTGGCGTACGCATGAACCGCCAGTGTTGGTGCGTGGCGGGCGAGATCTTTTTGAAAGCCGGAGCCTAACGCAAGACGAAACAGCCGCACGCGGATGGACGTTCCGCCATCTCGCTTACGTAATGCCTTCTCAGGTTGCTTTCAAGGAAAGCTACTACGGCTATACAGGCGCGACAAAGGGTTGGAGTCGGATCCTCGCTGAGGATGCTGAAGAGATTCGGGTCGGTGCTTACCTTCCGTGGGTTCCGGGTGACTTATGGGCAGTCTCGGAACCACTCCCCGAACCTCTGCATCAGATGCTTGTCGGAAAGCCGTTGGGCGGAGTTTGATGAAGACCATCTCAATTGTCACGCCGGCGAAAAACTCGGCTAATCGTCTGAAGGCCACCGTCGATTCGGTACTAGGTCAACGGGCATTGGCCTCCGGACGATGCAATTTGGATTATAGAATCGTGGATGGTGCATCGACCGATGAGACGGTGGCATGCTTTGGCGACCTTCCGGCGGTTTCCTTTCTAAGCGAACCGGATCGCGGTCTATATGATGGGCTCACTAAGGGACTTCGATTGACGCAAGGAGATATCGTGGGCTACGTCAACGCAGGAGACATCCTATTTCCTTGGGCATTTGATGTTCTACTCGACGTTTTTGCTTTTCCTGATGTTAAGTGGTTGACGGGATATTCAACATTGATCAACGACCGTTTGGAGGTTACAGCAGCATGGAGTCCGACGCGCTACAGACGAGAGTTTGTCCAAAATGGATATTACGCGCAGCCAGGATATCGAAAAGGGATTCAGCAGGAATCGACCTTTTGGGCCAGTTCGCTACATGCACATGTAGACTGGCAGCGATTTTCAGAGTTTCGTTTAGCTGGAGACTATTTCCTGTGGAGCGAATTTTCAAAGACGGCTGAACTTGATTCCGTTATGAGTCAGCTTGGGGCATTTCGGATCCACGCTGGTCAGCTGAGTGAGTCCCGGGCTGAGTATTTGGAGGAAGTGGCATCTTTCACGCGAGAGGCGACGCGGCGTGAACGATTTACCCGGTGGTGGGAGACAGCGTGTCCGGGATCCTTGCGTGGGGTTCTCTGGAAACAGACTTTGGGGAGGGGCGGTGGCAAGCTATTTGAGTATGATCACCAGCTTCGGGTTTGGCGTTTCCGATGAATAGAATTGTGACATTTGTTGAGGTTTCGAACGCCCGTGAGCGCCTTGCGAAAGCACAGCGACTGTTGAGGCAGAGCATTGAAAGCCTAGCACTGTTCCCGCTGGCACACCCAGGGGGGGGCGGGATGACCCGGTTCGGTGCCGTTTTGGCGGCTGGACGACTGGCGGCCGATGGGGCTGCAGCCTTCGTGTGGTGTAATTCAGATGTCATTCTGACGAGGAGCCCTTTCGACGTTCCCAATCCTTCAATAGTTTATGGATTCCACCGCCGAGAGGTTCCATCGGGCGAGGTGAATCGGGGCGTGGACATGTATTATATACCTGTCAGGTGGTGGGACGAATATCTGTCGAAGGATATTCCTCCCCTTTGGCTGGGAGCTTCTTATGTCGACCGTTGGATTTCGCGTGCCATGGAGAAGGTCGGAGCTTACGCAAATCTTGAGGGATATATCGACCATCCGAGCCATGCGCAGAGTGCGGCCTCGGGCAGCGATGCTAATCGCTACTACCAAGAGAACTTTCTGGCTTACAACAAGTGGGCTAGGCGTCACGGACTCGATCCGATTTCCGCTCCGCCATTTCTTATTCCAGGCATAGGACATGTCTGGGGCCTTCGGGACGCGTTGAATAAGGCGATGCTGCGTGCCCGAAAAGGTAAGATGTAGTTCTCTCTTGGCTTATACATTGAATTGAATGAAGTTCCGCTTTTGGTTGCTGGCAAAAAAAGTCGTCGCATTCGGGGAACGTTGTAGCTCAAGAATGCACAACCGTACGCTTAAGCCCAACGTAAGTGCCGAAGCTGCATCCCTTGCCATTGGGGAGGCCATTAAGGGACGGCTTCCTTTTCTGGTGAGCCGGCTTGGCTTCACAGAGGCTCAATGCCTCACGCAAACCGGGGGCGTGGCGAATCCCTCGGCCTATGTGCTCGAGCGTATTCACCGGTTCACGGGAGTGTTTCCTCAGACCCGTGACCAATTTAAAACGTTCGGAGACTGTTATGTTTCGGCGCTACGATCCGTCGATCTGCTGGGGCTCATTACGACTCCTGGGGAGAGGGTCCTCGTGCGGAGATATGCGCGGACGGCGCGCCTCTGCTCGCTGGGAGCCCTTGAACCCTATCTTGGAACGGATCCGTGGTCGAGGCACCTTGAGGGGCTGAGGGTCTGTGTTGTACACCCTTTCGTGCAGTCGATTGCGGCTCAATATCGCGATGCAAGGGAACGGCTCTTTCCTGGGACTTCCGTGCTGCCTCTGTTTTCGCTGCGGTTGGTTAAGGCTCCGCAGACCATTGCAGGTAACTCGGATAACTTTGCTTCGTGGAGCGATGGGTTGGAATACCTGAAGCGAGAGGTGCTTCGTGAAGATCTTGATGTCGCCATTCTCGGTTGTGGAGCCTACGGGCTCCCGCTAGGCGGCTTTCTTAAGGCACATGGTAAAACGGTTATTCACCTCGGCGGCGCAACACAGATGCTTTTCGGCGTCTCTGGTGCCCGCTGGCGCAACAACCCGGAGTTTCAGGGAATCATCAACCGCGCATGGAAGCCGCCGCTTGAGTCTGAGCGTCCTCCGGGGTGGGAGAAAATTGAGGAGGGTTGTTATTGGTGAGCCTACCGGGATGCATGGAATCTTTAGGCGGGGTGTTTTCGTCGGAAACAGCACAGAAATGTTGTGATGCCATCTATTTCTCTGACGAGTCGCAAGATCGTGCGAGGGGAATGCGGTTTCGCTCAGGGGAAACGGTTTTCTGCAAAATTGACGAGGCTCTTGCGTTCTTCGAGCGATTACGTTTAACCCGAAGACGGATTGTTCTGGTGACCGGCCAGGGCGACTTGCCGTGCGATGCGTGGAGGCAACGCTTCCTGCCGGCGAATGTGCACCATTGGTTTGCCACGAATGTTACCAATCCGCACCCCAAGGTAACATGCCTCCCCCTTGGATTGGGAGCCGAGTCGGATCGAGTGACTCTCAGGTGTGACGAGATCCTGGCTGCACGGGATTGCCACGCCGAGCGCAGGGGATGGTTGTATGTAAACTTTCGCCCTGAAACGAATGTCGGTATCCGCAAGCCGCTGTTCGAGCACTTTGCTTCGATTGCGAGTCGTAACTCCTGGGTGAGTTTTCAACCTCCTGACAGCACGTTGAGCAAAAGCGTCTATGCAAGGGCGCTGGCCGCACATCGTTTCGTTCTTTGCCCGCCTGGCAATGGTGTTGATACGCACCGCATGTGGGAGGCATTGGTCGCTGGGGCGATTCCCGTCGTGCTGCGCTCGCCCGTGACAGAATGCTTCTCCGCGCTGCCGATTCTTCAGGTCGATGATTTGACGACTATCACGAAAGACATGCTCGAAGCCAACTGGAGCGCTCGCGGCTCGCAGCCGGCTTGGGAGATGCTGGGGGCTAAGTTCTGGCTACGAAAAATCGCTGAAAAGCGGGCCGAGGTTGAGATCGCTGGACCCATGGAAATAGGCGAATGGCTTCTCGAATCCGCACGCTACGGGCTCGCTATAGCCCAAAGGAGACTTTTTCGCGTATGAGCCGACCCGCATCCGCGCCACTTCTTTTCATTCACTACGGCCCGGCTAGCTACCTCCGGACTGCGCTCCGTCATGCTCGAATGACGAATCCCGAGAAGCGCATTGTCCTCCTCGGAGACAATACCAATCGAGCGCTAGCCTCGGGGATTGTCGAGCATGTTGATTTCGAATGCCTCTCGGGGGGAGATAAGGAGTTGGAGTTCGGGCGTGTTTTTCAAGTGATTCAGGGAGAGCGCCATCGTTTTAACAAGCGTGGGGGCGTCGATTTCTGGCTGCGCTTCGTGTTCCGGCGCTGGTTTTTGATCGAGCGGTTTCTGGAACGTGAAAACATTGATGCGTTCTGGACTTTTGACAGCGATACGCTGTTGCTTGCTCCACTCGCACCGAGGGAGGCGCGCTTCGCTCGCTTTGAGGGCACGACGCAGTGCATGGACCGTTGCCTTAACGGTTGGGTTGGATCGAGTCGTTTGGTCAGCAGCTACACATCGTCCATCCTCGATCAATTTCGGGATGAGTCGTTTTTAAACGCCCAGCGGGAGAGACTCAAATCGGATGTCGGGTTGGCTTTCAACGAAATGGATGCGTTCCACGAGTTTCGTCGCAAAGGAGGAATCAACACCTGGCACGCCGCAGAGCCGCTTGAGGGCGAAGCCTTCGATGATGCCCTTGCTTTCACGGACGGCTTTGTGGAGTCCGAAGAGCGTGTGCTGGGAAAAACCAGAGTGAAGCAACTCTGGTCGGGGTCTGCGGGCGCGTTGTTTTGCAGAAAGGGTGACGAATGGTGCCGCTTGCTCACATGCAATATGAGCTGGATGCCTGATTTTCTTTGGTCTCGCCTCGGTCGGCATGCCTTGCCGGAAGGGTTGGACCACATAGGGATCTGTCCTAAGAATACGGCGCCTATTTCGTTTCGCCAGCCTTTGAACGACAAGCTTCGATCCGGTCTGAAATCCGTGCTATGGAAACTGCAGTCGAAAGTCTTCTCAAAATAAATGCTTGCACAGTTCTCGCGAATTCTTAGGCGTCGCCGAAAATCTTCGGTTATCCGGCTCGATCCGGTGGGTCGGAGCCAGGGGTGCGCGGTCATATCCTATCTCACTTGGCCGTTTGTCGAGGGATGGCAATCGAGCAAGGCTCGCGGACATACGAATGCCTTTGAAGTGGTAGCGATCGCTGATGCTTTTCGCGAGCAGGGATTGCGGGTTGAGGTGTGCGATTGGGATGACGTTGACTATGTCCCCCCTGTTGACTGCAGGGTGGCGATGGATATCCATGGCAATCTGGAGCGCTGGAGGTTGCCGCAGTCCTGTATTAAAATCCTCCATGGAACAGGTCCTCATTGGCTGCATTGGAACCATGCGGAACTCACGCGCTTGAGTGCCGTGAGAGATCGTAAGGGGGTTGCCATAGTTCCCCGCCGGCAGGTCGCGCCATCACGGGGGGTGGAGGTCGCTGACGTGGTGACGATTCTGGGCAATGATTATACTGCGGAAACCTTTCGCTTCGGAGGCAAGCCGGTCATCAGGATTCCCATCTCATCCGCTTATGATTTTCCGGATTTGCCAAAAAGAAATATTGGTGAGGCCAAGAGGCGCTTTCTCTGGGTCGGAAGCTATGGCATGGTCCATAAAGGCCTCGACCTTGCATTAGATGCGTTTTCTGGCATGCCGGATGTTGAACTGACGGTCTGTGGCCGTCCGGAGAAAGAGGGGGACTTTTTGCGTCTCTACCACAGAGAGCTGCGTGAGACATTGAACATCCGCCTGCATGGATGGATCGATATGGAGTCATCCGACTTCATGGAGCTCGCGCGGCGGCATGCAGCGGTGATCTACCCTTCTAGTGCCGAGGGCGGGGCGGGAAGCGTGATTCATTGCATGCATGCAGGAATGGTTCCCCTTTGCACGACAGCGGCATCGATCGACCTCGGCGGGTTCGGAGTTCATGTCTCGCAGGGCAGCGTGGCGGCTGTTCGGGAGGCCTGTCGAAAATTTGCTGCATTATCGGATGCCGATGTGATTGGGCGGATCGAGGCCACGCACGAGTACGTTCGCAAAGCCCATACCCGAGAGAGGTTTGTCGAAAATTACCGGGCCTTCGTAAAAAAACTGATGGCGGGAGAATTTTGATGTCCGCAATGGCTTGTTGGGCCCGAAAAGCAGGCGCACAGCGAATTCTCCGGGCTGTCGCACATTTCTACGACTCAGTAGTTTGCACGCCAGGCCGGGTCGCGGCACAGGGCCGCGAAGAAGGGAGAGTTCCCGGGGAGGGATCATTCTCCGTAGGGATTCCGCATTTCAATCGGGGAGCGCGAATTTATAGACCGCTAATGAATTTGCTCGACCATCCTGCCGTCAGAGAGGTGGTGATCGTTGATGATGGCTCCTCGGAGAAAGAGTTTCGCGACCTTGAGGGTGTCGTGAAGCGCTTGGACTCCACTGGGCGGGTTGCCATCCACCGCCGGGAGAAGAATCTTGGAGCTTTGCTCACGAAAATAGAATGTGCTGAGCGCTGCCGGTCTTCCCGAGTGCTGATTCTTGACAGCGACAATACGGCCTTTCGTCACTACCTCGGTCGTTTGGCGAGCCTTTCAGTCATGGATCCCGAGACAATCTACGGAAGCAGCTGGGCGTTCCCGTATTTTCCGTTTCAAGAACTCGCAGGAGGTTCGATCGGTTGGAAGGAAGCCCATGTACTAACGCGATCTGGCGTATTGCGGCGCGTATACATCATTAACGATGGTAACTATCTCGTGCCACGCGAGCGCTACATCGAGGTGGCATCGAGCGTGGGGCATCTACCCTCCGACGTTGCGGATGTGATGGTCGTGAACTATCTCTGGCTCTCGATGGGCGGGCGCATCAAGTTGCTCCCCGGAACGAGCTACATGCATCGCATTGATGCCTCCAGTTTTTGGAAGAAAACCGAGGACGCTTCACGCAGGAGGGTGATGGAGATTTTTGCTCGCTTGGAGAGCGGACTCCCTTGGGATCAAGACTTCGCGGACAAGCTTGCCGCGGGGGAGTTTTAGTTGCTTTTGCGGCAAAAATACAGCCGACGCTTGTTTGTGGCCAGAGGGTGATGCGAGGGCACCGGAGGCGTGAGCCCATGGCGTGCGATGTCAGTTTTTGAAAAGTGGGACTCGTCGAGGACCGTCACGTTAAAACCCGCTAGCCGCACACGCTCAATAAAGTCGTCCCCATACATTCGAACATGGTCTTTTTGTCCGAACCGCTGTTCCCGCTCGGACTCCGAGCGAACGGTGGGGTCCTCATCGGTCTGTGCCGGAGGATCTTTCTGAGGCACGCTGAGAATCGCGATCCCTCCCGGGCGCAGCACGCGAAGGATCTCCGCAAAGGCGGCGTGATCGCTGGGCACATGCTCGAGAACATCGCACGAGATCACGGTATGAAACGACTCGCCTGGCACCGAAGGCATCGCGCTAATGTCGAGGCGAAGATCGCAGTCGCCGCGGTCGAAGTCCGCCGTGACATGGTGCGCGGCCGAGTTGCGTATCCTTTCACGAAGCTGACGCTCGGGCGCGAAGTGAAGGACATCCCTCCCTCCGATGAGGTCGGCTTCTGAGAGACCGGGCAGAGACGACCTGCCGTCCAGCGCACCGACGAGCAGGCGGTGGCGGACCTGGCTGCCGCAGTTCGGGCAGATCGTCCCCGGGTGCCATTGGTCATCTGTGAATGCCGCGCCCGTCCACGAGCAGATGTTGCATTGCACCGCATTTCCCGCCAGCCGATGAAGCAGGCGTTCTTTGTGGCGGGTAGCGACGAAGCTTTCCCATCGACCGCCAAGAGATTTTCGAACGGCCAAAGGAATAAGGGACTGAGGACGCCACATACGAGACTCTCCGGTAAACGCTGAAGACGCATGAGGCAAGCCCGTTCCAAACCCTTGACCCATTTGCCATGAACGTGTCGATCATTATTCCGGCCTACCAAGCCGAGAGCTTCATCGTGGCTACGCTGGAGTCTTGCGCACGGCAGACCCGGTTAGCACTCGAGGTCATCGTGGTGGATGACGGGAGCCGGGATCAGACCGCTCCGCGTGCCAGAAACTGCGGGCTGGCAACGACCTTCCTCGCTCTTGAAAACGGCGGCGTATCTAGGGCCCGCAACGCGGGAGCCGCCATCGCGCGAGGGGAGGCTTTTCTGTTTCTCGATGCGGACGATGTGTTGCTGCCGTCGGCTCTTGATACACTCGCCCGAGCTTTGGGAGATCCAACCGTTGGTGTGGCTTATGGCATGGTCATCGAGAGGCGAGCCCCACCGAAGCGCGCTCGGCTGAACGGTTTCGATTTTTGCGCGGGAGGTCCTCCCTGCCCCTCGCGGGCAAATCTTGATCGCTGCGCCATCATCACCCCCGGCTCCGCGTTGATAAGGCGGAGCGTTTTTGAAAAGGTTGGGGGATTCGTCTCGGGGACAGAACCTTTGGAGGATAGAGATCTGTGGCTCCGTTGTGGGCTGCTAACCTCCTTTGCCTTTTGCGATACGGTGGTGTTAGACAAGACTTGGTGTCCGGGCTCTCACGGTTCCCAAACCGCGAAGAGGATCTACCGCGGCTGGCTGGCCAAACGGCGGCTGCGCGCGTGGGGGCAGGCCGCCGGGCTCGAGGTGGATTGGATTCCTTGTGACGCTGACCTCGTCCGGCAGGCCCTGCGCGAAGCGATCTACTGGAAATGCTGGGAAATCCTGCCCACCCTGTGCCGCGATGCAGAGGCTGTAGGGCTGAGCGGCTACTGGCCGATGCGGGCGCGGTGGACGGCTGCGGTGCTGCGGCGGGAGGAGCCAGCGTGGGTTTCCGAGTCCGCCGGATGTCTTTCTGACCGATGAACCCTCCGTATTTCAGCGTGGTGACCCCGAGTTGGAACCAAGGGGCTTTTCTTGCCGGTTGCCTGCGCTCGGTGGTGTCCCAAGGAGACCCGGACGTCGAGCACCTCGTCTTTGACAACAACAGCACGGATAATTCCGCGGCGGTGGCCGCCGGGTTTCCGGGGGTGAGGTTTGTCGTCGAGGCGGACCGGGGACAGTCCGACGCCGTGAACAAGGGGCTCCGAGCTGCGCGGGGCGAGATCATATGCTGGCTGAACACCGACGACGAGTATGAGCCGGGATGCTTCGCCGCGCTGCGCGAGGTTTTTCGGGATCCTTCCGTGAATGTGGTTTACGGGCATGTCCGGCAGGTGTCGTATCAGGGTGAGGCGGAAGTGATCGCCCGTGCGCGGTTCGATGACCGGCTGGATCTGATCCGCTGGTGGAGCCGGCGGGTGAAGTTGCACCAGCCGGCCGTCTTCTTCCGCCGCTCTCTCGTGGAGTGGATCGGGCTCCTGCGGGAGGACCTGAACTATGCGATGGATTACGAATACTGGTGGCGGATGTCCGGAGTTTTTCCTTTTCGACCGCTGGACCGCGTGCTGGCCGTCCAGCACCGGCAGCCGGATTCCAAGACCATGAAGGCTTGGGAGAAGGTCTTGAGAGAAAGGGAAAGAATCTTCGCGCCCCACTACGGCCTCGTGGACGGCGGGCGGCGCAGGGATCTGATGCGGGAGAAGCGTCGTGAACTCTCCGCCGCACTTCTGGATCAGGCCTACGGTTTGTGCGGATCCGATTCCCGGGCGGCCCTGCGCTGGATGGGGCGTTCGCTCCGTGAGGATCCGGTGAGCTTTTTCTCCCTGCGATGGGCGGGGCTTCTGAGGAGGATTTTCTGAAAATGTCCGATAGGCCGTTGTTTGCAGCGCCGGAGGAGGTGTGCCTTCTGGTGCCGGTCTACCATCCGTACCGCTGGGTGGTTCCGCACGTGGGCGCCCTGCTGGACGAGTTCTGGCCGGGGCACCCGCCGGTATATTTTGCAGGCCTGGAGCCCGGGGAGGCGCCGGGACTGACCTGCACGGATCTGACGGGGAGGGAGCTGCCGCGCGACTGGGCGGCGTTTTCGCTCGAGGCCGTCGAGCAGTTGCTGCGCCGGGGTTTCCGCAAGGCATACTTCATCGGTGAGGATCATGTGCCGGTGGCCCCGTGCCATGTCGCGCACCTGAACCGAACGATCCCGGAGGAGATGGACCGTCTCGGGGCCTCCTACATCGGCCTGATGGGTTGGGACAACAGGAGGTTCCTTCCCCGCGGCGAACTGGTGAGCGGCAGCCTCCCGGGATTGCGGCGGCTCCGCGGGCCTCACGCGCCGCGATTCCATCTGCACCCGGCCCTTTTCCGTCTGGAGACGCTGAGAAACTGTCTGGCGTATGTGATGAGCGGAGAGAACCATACGCCGTGGGCTTTTGAGAAGCGGTGTGACAAAGAGGGCGCCGCCCTGCCCGATGCGGACAAGGCCGGGTGCTACCAGATCTTCGGCGAAGCTCTTGGAACCGGATCTGTCTCCCCCTTGAGGTCGATCGGCCAGGCAGTGGGCCGCTGGTTTTTCCACCGGGCGATGGCCCTGGCTCCCGCGGCCCGCAAGCTGGGCTTCGGGATGGCTTACTGGGACGCGTTCGGTTTCGATGATTTCTTCTACCGCGGGCCGTATCCGATGTTCTATTCGGGCGTGATGTCCCGCGGCCGGCTCAATCCGTTTTTTCTGAAGTTTCTCGAACCGAGGGCGGCATCGAGCCCCGGTCTGGCCTGCCTGCTGGAGGAGGCCCGGACGCTGGCGGGCGTGGATTTTCGCAAACGATGACCGCTTCCCTGAGAGCCTGTATCCGCAAAGTGCTGGTGACCATCGGGCGCCATGCGCTGTTCCCGTTGGCGCTCCCGTCGCAGGACGAACGCCCCTCGGGCGGGGAATCCGCCGCCGCGCTCCACATGCTCGTCTCCTCCGCGACATGGCGCATCGGCCTGCTGGCGGTGAGCAGCCTCGAGCGGGAGACGGGGATGAAATGGAAGCTCGTTGTGCACGATGACGGCACGGCCGGCACGGCGGGCCGAGAGGCCTACGGCCGCCATTTTCCGGGATCCCGGTGGATCGGGCGAGCGGAGGCGGACGAGCGCGCCCGGAAGGTTTTGCCGGAAGTCTGCCGCACGATGCGATCGCGGCACAACTACCTGATGAAGGTGACCGACACGCTTCTTTTCCGGGAGCCGGGGCGCTTTGTGATTTTCGATGCCGATGTTCTGTTCTTCTCGAGAGCCGATGCGCTCGCGGACTGGGGTAGCAGTGGCGACGATCCGCGCTTTCTCTACATGCGGGACACAAAGGAGGCTTACTGCCACCCGCGGACCGTGCTGGAGCAGAGGACTGGGCTTGTTCCCGCGCCGGAACTGAATGCAGGAATCTGCTGCGTGCCGGAAGGCCGGATGGACCTCGGCCGGTGCGAGAAGGTCCTGGCGGAGATCGCTCCGGATGCGCCGCACCCGATGTTTTTTGATCAGACCCTGCTGGCTTTGGCGGCCGGCGAGGGGGTGTCCGAGGCGCTGCCCGCGACCTACGAGATCAGCTGGAACATCCTCCGGCAGCGCGAGGCGGTCTGCCGTCACTACGTGGGGCCGGCCAAGATGGACCTCCTCTACATCGAGGGCCCGTCCGGCCTCGCGCGACGGAGGATTTTGAGGAAGTGAGCGAACCGGAGGGCGGCCGATCCTCTCCGGATTTTAGAAAAATGCGGTTCTGCCTTCTCCTGCTGCTGCCGGCGCTGATTTTTTCCCTCGGGCAACCGGGGTGCGGCCATCGTTCGGCGCTGGATGCGGAGGATGTGGTTCACGTCCGCTTCGGCCTGCCCTATTTTCGTAAGAAGCTCCACAAGGGCGAAAGGGTGACCGTGGTCTTCCTCGGAGGATCGATCACCGAAAATGCGGAGCGGGGTGGTTTCATCACTGGATTCCAAGAGTGGGCCGCGGAGGCTGCGCCTGGGACGATGGTGAGGATCATCAATGCCGGGCTTTCTTCTACAGGATCTGAATTCGGCGCCATGCGCTTGGCGCGTGACGTCCTCGTCCATCGGCCGGATCTCGTGTTTGTCGAGTTTGTTGTCAACGACGGGGAGCAGCGTTCCGGTCCCGACATGGAGCGCATCGTTCGATTGATTCGCAGTGAGCTACCAAAGGCGGAAGTGGTCTTCCTTTACACGATTACTGATAAAAGCTGGCCCACCCTCCGGGGTGCCCCTTCCCGACCCGTCCGGAATCATGAGACCGTGGCCTCCCATTACGGAATTCCCTCGGTCTCCCTCG
>CAZSMN010000025.1:0-19346 GCA_964607615.1 uncultured Chthoniobacterales bacterium
TGCGCACGATCTGCCAGCAGATCCACGAGGGCAGCGTGCCCGCCTGCCAGCTGGTCATGGGGCATACGACAATGTCGCCGGGCAGCGTCTGGAATACCTTTCCTCCCCACACCCACTTGCGGCGCTCCGAGGTGTATCTGTATTTCGATCTTCCGGACGACGAGGCGGTCTTTCACTTTATGGGACCCGGCGATGCGACGCGGCATCTTGTGGTGCGCTCTGGTCAGGCGGTTCTCTCGCCGGCATGGAGCATCCACTCGGGATGCGGCACGAGCGCCTACCGGTTCATCTGGGCGATGGGCGGCGAAAACCGCCGGTTTGACGACATGGATCCGGTGCCTGTAACGGAGATTCTCTGAGCCATGATTCTGGACCAGTTCCGCCTCGAAGGGAAAACCGCGCTCGTAACGGGGTGCAAGCGAGGGATCGGCTTCGCAATGGCGACCGCGCTGGCGGAGGCCGGGGCCGACATCATCGGCGTGAGCGCCACGCTCGAGCCGGCCGGGAGCGAAATCGAATCCGCTGTCCGCGAACGGGGGCGGGCGTTCTCCGCTTACGCGTGCGATTTTTCCGACCGTGAATCGACGGCGGAGTTTGTCCGCACGGTGGAGGAGCGGCATCCGGCGGTGGACATCCTTATCAACAATGCCGGCACGATCCGGCGTGCTCCGGCGGCGGAGCACAGCGACGCGCTCTGGGACGAAGTCATCGAAACGAATCTCCGTGCGCCGTTTGTTCTGGCGCGGGAATTCGGACGCGGAATGCTCGCGCGCGGCTCGGGCAAAATCGTTTTTACTGCGTCGCTGCTAAGCTTTCAGGGTGGCATCAACGTTCCAGGCTATGCGGCCAGCAAGGGGGCGATCGCTCGTCTCACACAGGCACTCGCCAACGAGTGGACCGGCCGCGGCGTGTGTGTGAATGCCATCGCTCCCGGCTACATCGCCACGGACAACACGAGCGCTCTGCGCGCCGATCCGGTGCGCGACCGGCAGATCCTTGACCGCATTCCCGCCGGCCGGTGGGGCAAGCCCTCCGACCTCGCCGGAGCCGCTGTTTTTCTGGCCAGCCCGGCCTCGGACTACCTGAGCGGACACGTCCTGGTCGTGGACGGCGGCTGGCTGGGCCGCTGATCGGGTGATGGCGTTCCCCCTCCAAAGGGGGAAGGAGCCGCAGGGATATGTGCTAGGGTGCGCTAATGTTTCCCCGTCTTATCCCGGTTGCTATAGTCGCTTCCCTGATGTCTCATTTTGCCATTCCCCATTCTCTTGCGGCGGCGGATAGCGTGCCGGTAGTCACCGGAAAACCCGGTGAGGATTTTGTCGTCGAACTGCTCCCCGGCGAAAACTGGTACGGCGGATTCGTCACTGACGGTAGCAGCATGCCGTTCAACGCAGCCTCGCCGGTGAGCCGTGATCTCTTCGAGCGCGGCGATTACAACCAGTCGGCACCGCTGCTCATCTCGGATCAGGGCCGATGGCTCTGGTGCGCCCAGCCTTTCCGGTTTTCCTTCGCAGGCAATACGCTGACGGCGTTCAGCGGGCTCGCGGAGATCCAGCTCGGTCAGGGTGGCGGGACGCTCCGGGAGGCGTTTCTTGATGCGAGCCGCCGGTTTTTCCCTCCGCAGGGAAAGACGCCCGACCTGCGCCTCTTCACGCATCCGCAATATAATACGTGGATCGAGCTTATGTATGATCAGGAGGAAAAGGCGATCCTCAACTACGCCCGCACGCTCCTCGAACAGAAGTATCCGACCGGCGTGCTGATGATCGACGACAACTGGCAGGAGGATTACGGCCTCTGGAAGTTCTCGGGCACGCGCTTCCGTGATCCGAAGGCCATGATCGCTCGTCTGAAGGAGATGGGCTTTCCCGTGATGCTCTGGGTTTGCCCGTTTATCAGCGCGGATTCGACGGTCTACCGCGATCTCCGCGGAAAGGGCTACCTGCTCAAAGAAAAGGAGGGCGGCGAGCCGGCCATGGTCCGCTGGTGGAATGGCGTCAGCGCCGTTCTCGATCTCAGCAACCCGGGAGCCGCCGAATGGTTCCGCGGTCAGCTTCAGTCGCTGGTGGACGCTTACGGCGTCGACGGCTTCAAATTCGATGCGGGCGATGCGGACTACTATGCGGGTGATGTCGTTTCTTTTGTCCCGGAAACAACCGCCAATGACCACACGGAACTTTACGCGCGGGTTGGCTTGGACTTTCCGCTCAACGAATATCGCGCCTGCTGGAAAATGGGCGGCCAGCCGCTCGTGCAGCGGCTCAAGGACAAGGACCACCGCTGGCCGGCCATCGGACGCCTCATCCCCGACCTCCTGGCCCAGGGCCTGATTGGACATCCGTTCACGTGTCCCGACATGATCGGCGGCGGAGAGTATCTCTCCTTCCTCTCGGCGGAAACCATCGACCAGGAGCTCGTCGTCCGCTCCGCGCAGGTCCATGCCCTCATGCCGATGATGCAGTTTTCTGTCGCCCCGTGGCGGATCCTCTCGCCGGAGAACAACGCCATCTGCCGACGCATGGCGGAGCTTCACGTCGAGATCGGTCCCGAGATCGCGGAGCTTGCAAAGGAGTCCGCCCGCACCGGGGAGCCGATCGCCCGGTCGCTCGAATACCAGTTCCCGCACCAGGGCTATGCGGCGGTGAAAGATCAGTTTCTTCTCGGTCCCGATCTCCTTGTTGCTCCGGTCCTTGAGAAAGGGGCCCGCAGCCGGAAGGTTCTCTTTCCGCCAGGGACGTGGAAGGGCGATGATGGCTCGATCGTCGAAGGGCCTGCCGAGCGCACGATCGAGGTCCCGCTCGAGCGGCTTCCTTACTACCGGCTCCAGCGCTGACACCCCTGCCGGTGACTGCCCCCGCTTCCCCCCAGTCCTTTCCGCCACTTCCCACGGAGCGCCAGCTGGCTTGGCAAATGCTGGAGCTGACCGCTTTTCTCCACTTCACGACCAACACGTTCACGGACAAGGAATGGGGCTACGGCGACGAATCTCCTTCGGTTTTCCATCCCACGGGATTCGATGCCGACCAGATTGTCAGCACGCTCAAGCAGGCCGGTTTCGAAGGGATGATCGTCACCGCCAAGCACCACGATGGCTTCTGCCTCTGGCCGAGCAAATTCACCGGGCACTCGGTGAAAAACAGCCCGTGGAAAGGCGGCAAGGGCGACGTGATCCGCGAGCTCTCCGACGCCTGCCTTCACCATGGGCTCCGGCTTGGTATCTACCTTTCGCCGTGGGACCGCCACCATGCGGAATACGGCCGGCCGGCCTACATCGAATATTTTCTAAGCCAGCTCCGCGAGCTGATGACAGGCTACGGACCAGTCTTCGAGTTCTGGATGGACAATGCCAACGGCGGAGACGGCTACTACGGCGGAGCGCGCGAGATGCGGCGGATCGACCCGACCACGTACTATCCATGGGAGAAGATTTGGTCTCTGATCCACGAACTCCAGCCGACCACGGTCATCTGGGGCGAGAGCGCGCCCGGTGCCGAGGTCCGCTGGATCGGCAACGAGGCCGGCATTGCCGGGGATCCGTGCTGGGTGACGGTGAATCCCGCCCAGTGGATCGACCATAAGGAGCTCAACAGCGGCGTGCGCACCGGAAGCTTCTGGATGCCGGGAGAGACGAATACCTCGATCCGACCCGGATGGTTTTATCACCGGAGCGAGGATGCGCTCGTGAAATCCCCCGCGCGCCTGATGCAGCTCTACTTCGAGTCGGTCGGACGCGGCACGAACCTTCTTCTCAATGTTCCGCCGAACCGCGAGGGCATCATCGATCCTGCCGATGTTGCCTCCCTTCGGGAGTGGACGGAGATCCGGAAGAAAACGTTTACAACAAACCTCGCGCACGGCGCTCTGGCGGCATCGGAGCAGGACCGCGGAGGCGACGTGCGGTTCTCTGCCTCCAATGTAATCGACGGTCGGCGCGATACCTATTGGTCGAGCGAAGACGATGTGTTCGCTCCTGAGCTTGTGCTCACGTTTTCCACCCCGGTCACGTTCAATGTTATCCGCCTTCGCGAATTCCTTCCGCTCGGTCAACGCGTCGACGCGTTCGCCCTTGATGCGTGGATCGACGGCCGCTGGCAGGAGTTTGCTGCCGCCGAGGCGATCGGTTCTCAGCGTTTGCTGGCGGTGGGGTGCGTCACGACCGGCCGCGTCCGGCTCCGCATCACAAAGGCGGCCGCCTGCCCGGCGATCTCGGAGTTGGCCCTTTTTGCCATGCCGGACTTTGTCAGCGAGCCGATTATCCGCCGCGACGGCGAGGGCATTCTCACCATCACTTGTGAATCCGCCGGGGCGGTGATTCGTTACACCCTCGACGGCAGCGAGCCCACGACTGCTTCCCCGCGCTACGGGTGTCCGGTCCCGTTCGCACGGGGTGGGACGGTCCGGGCGCGGGCGTTTCTGCCGGATGGGAGCAAACCAAGCCTCCCTGTTTCTGCGGCTTACAGCCTTGCTTCGGCGAACTGGAAGATCCGCGCCTCTTTCGAAGGCCCGGACGGTGCCGCCTCCCATTTGCTCAATAGCAATCCGTGGTCGCTCTGGAACACGCTTACGCCCGACGGCAGCCAGGGTGCACCACAGTGGGTCGTGATCGATCTTGGCGAATCTCTCTCGCTTCGCGGCTTCACCTTTCTTCCCCGGCAGGACCACTCCACCAAGGGAACGCCGGATCGCTACGAGGTGTATGTTTCGGAAAAGGACAACGCCTGGGGCGCGCCCGTTCTGGCAGGCGAGTTCTCGAATGTCCGTGCCAGCGCGGCACTTCACACCCTTCTCTTTCCGGTTCCTGTGACCGGACGGTTCGTGCGCTTTGTGTTCCCGCATGTCCTCGACGACGGGACTTTTGTCGCCGTCTCTGCGATCGGGATGCTCGCGGGCTGACGGAGCTACTTCCCGCCGAGCAGCGTTTTTTTCGCGGCGGCCAGTTCCTCGAGCTGGGTCTTACCGACCTCGGGGTATTTCAGATCCAGCGAGGCGAGGGCGTCGATGACAGCGGCCGCGACCACGAGGCGGGTGAACCATTTGTTGTCCGCCGGCACGACATACCATGGTGCGTCTTTGGACGCCGTTTCGCGGATCATATCCTGGTAGGCGGCCTGGTAGTCGTCCCAGAATCCGCGCTCCTTCATGTCGGCTGCGGAGAATTTCCAGTTCTTCTCGGGCAGGTCGATCCGCTCGAGGAAGCGCTTTTTCTGTTCGCCCTTTGAGACGTGGAGGAAAAACTTTCGCACGATGGTGCCATTGCGGGTTAGGTATCGCTCGAAGGAGCGGATGTCCTGAAAGCGCCCGTTCCAGATGTCTTTGGTGACGCATTCCGGCGGCAGCTTTTGTTTCGCGAGAAATTCGGGATGCACGCGGACGACGAGTGTTTCCTCGTAGTAGCTCCGGTTGAAAATGCCGATGCGCCCGCGTTCCGGCAGGTGCTTCTGGCAGCGCCAGAGGTAGTCGTGGTCGAGCTCTTCGCTGGTGGGGGCTTTGAAGGAGGAAACCTGGCATCCCTGGGGATTGATGCCGGACATGACGTGCTTGATCGTTCCGTCTTTGCCGGCGGCATCCATGGCCTGGAACACCAGAAGCAGTGACCAGCGGTCCTGCGCGTAGAGTTTGTCCTGCAGTGAGGCGAGAGTTTCGATGCCGGTTTGGAGGGCTTCCTTGGCCCGTGTTTTGTCCTCCGATGTGAAGTCCTGCGTGTCGCCGGGATCGACGTCCTTCAGGCGGAAGCCTTTTCCGTCGGTGATCCGGTACGGTTTCGAAAGCGCGCGTGCAGCCTCGATGACGTTCTTGGTTTTCATAGGGGGAAGCGGGTTGGAGACGGAGCGCGGCCGCCGGGGCCGCACTCTCAAGGGAACTCCTGCTGTTCGGATTTGTCACGCGTTTCCGGTCCGTTCCTATATCGCGGAGTGATGATGGCTGCCCGGCAGCCTCCCTCCTTCGGGTAATCCTCCGCCTCATCGAAATCGGAATGTTTTTTCCTGGGTCTGGAGATACGCTATTAGAATGCGGAATATTCTCCCCTTGGCATTGGTGTTGGCTCTGGCATTCGGATCTGTTGTAGCGCAGGAGGAATCCCCTGCTGGCGGGACAATCCGTTCCGGCGGGGTTTGGAAGGATACGGCTGGCGTGCCGATCCAGGCCCACGGCGGCGGCATCCTCTTCCTCGATGGAACCTACTATTGGTACGGTGAAAACAAGGCGGGTCCGACCAAGCCGGAGGGAGGTTGCGGCGCAAGGGTCGACATCATCGGTATGTCGGCTTACCGCTCGAAGGATCTCGTGAATTGGGAAAACCTCGGCGTCGTCCTGCCGGCCGTGCCGGAGGATCCCGAGCACGATCTCCACCCCTCGAAGATCGCCGAGCGTCCCAAGGTGCTCTTCAACCCGAAGACGAAGAAATTTGTCATGTGGCTCCATGTCGATGACAAGGACTACAAGGTCGCGAAGGCGGCGGTGGCGGTAGCGGACAAGCCCGAGGGGCCGTTCACATATCTCGGAAGCGTCCGCCCTGACGGTCACGAAAGCCGCGACATGACAGTCTTCCAGGAGGAGGACGGATCGGCATGGCTGATCTACTCCTCGGATGCGAATTCGACGCTCCGCATCGCGCGCCTCAGCGAGGACTACCTTTCGGTGGAGGGTCCGTCGACACGTCATTTTCCGGGCCGCTTCATGGAGGCGCCTTCGGTTTTCAAGCGCGATGGGAAATACTACCTCATCGCTTCGGGATGCACCTGTTGGCATCCGAATGCCGCCCGATCGGCCGTGGCGGATTCGCTGACCGGACCGTGGCAGGAATTGGGCAACCCCTGCGTTGGCGAGGATGCCGAACTGACCTTCCGAGGGCAGGGGACGTTTGTTTTTCCGGTTCAGGGGAAGAAGGATCTCTATGTTTTCATGGCCGACCGCTGGAATACGAAGGACCTCGGCGACTCGCGCTACCTTTGGCTCCCGATCACGTTCAAGCCCGACGGCAGCCTGGAGATTGCCTGGCAGGACAGTTGGGAACCGGCTGCCCGCGAGTAGGGCAGGCGCTTCATCCCGTTCCTCCCTTTCATGAACCGCAGACATGATCCTCGGATCGCGCGCTCATGAGATCTGCTTTGTCTCGAAACAGGCCAATGGCCTTCGTTGCGCTGTTTGCCCTCTCCGGCTTTGTGCTTGCGCAGAGTGTGCGTTCTGAAGAGAGCGCTCCGCCACCCGTGACTCCGGAATGCGCTGCCACCATGTCTGCCAACCCACATCTGACATGGTGGCGCAAGGCGCGGTTCGGGATGTTCATCCACTGGGGCGTCTATTCGGTTCCGGCCCGCGGGGAGTGGATTTTGTTCACCGAGCGGATAGACGTCCGCGAATACAAAAAATTCGCCGACGGCTTTACCGCCGCGAGGTTCGATCCGGCGGCCTGGGCGCGTGCGGCAAAGGAGGCCGGCATGGGCTACATGGTCCTTACGGCGCGGCATCACGATGGTTTCTCGCTTTGGGACAGCCCGTCCAGCTTCGAACATTTTACCAGCGTGCGCAGTGCGGCGAAGCGGGATCTCGTGGCGGAGTTCGTTGAGGCGGTGCGCACGGCCGGTCTGCGTGTAGGGTTCTACTACTCGCCGCTCGACTGGCGATTCCCGGGTTTCTTTTTTCCTGAGATGTACCGCGAGAATGCCGAGGCCCTTCGCGATCAGACGTATGCGCAAGTACGCGAGCTGCTCACCCGCTACGGGAAGATCGACGTCCTCTGGTACGATGGCGGCGGTGATGACTGGCTCGGGTTCGGCGGACTCGAATGGAATGTCGGCGAGGGATGGCATACCCGTGACAAGAAGTGGCCGCAGACCAAGCGCTACGCCGGCAAACCTCTTTGGGAGCCGGAGAAACTCCAAGCGATGGTTCGCGAACTGCAGCCGGGCATTCTGACGAACGACCGGGTCGGCAATCCCGGAGAATATGCCGATTTTCTGAGCCGCGAGTGGAGCGTTGGTGCGTTCGATAATACCATCCCTTGGGAAAAGTGTGCGACAATCACCGGCGCCTGGGGTTACCGCGAGGGTTGGAATCCACGGCCTTTGAAAGACCTTCTCAGCGAGCTGAGCCATACGGTCTGCCGTGATGGGAATTTCCTGCTCAACGTTGGCCCCAAGCCGGACGGCACCCTTTCCGAAGGCGAGACAACCCGCCTGCGTGAGATTGGCGAGTGGATGAAGGTTAATGGCGAGGCCATTCATGACACGCGGGGCGGTCCGCTCCGTCCGACAGAAGAATACGGAACCACTCATCGCGGGAAGACGGTCTACGTGCATATCTGGAAATGGCCATCCAACGGCCGGATCGCTCTACCCCTCGCCGGGTGCAAACCGGTCTCCTCCGTTACGCTCTCCGGCGACGCGACGCAGGCTGCACCCATCGGTGATGGCGTTTTGATCGAGCGGATGAAGATCGCGGAAGGCGCGCCCCTCACTATTGTCTCTCTCGTTCTCGATTCCCTTCCCACTGAACCATGATCTCTTCGCCACGCGCTCTCGCCGTTGTTGCCTTGCTGGCCATCGCCCCCTTCACTTCTTACGCTCAGACATCGGAGGGTGCACCGCCGGCAGGCTTCGGCGCGAGTGCGGGAGCGATATCGGACAATCGTACAGGGGAAGCGAAAGCGCTCTACGAGTCTCCCGATTGGACCCTTCAATGGGGCGACGAATTCGACAAGGACGGCCTGCCGGATCCCGCACGGTGGAACTACGAAAAAGGCCGGGTGCGCAACGGCGAGGCCCAGTACTACACCGTGGCCCGGCCGGAGAATGCCCGCATTCAGGATGGCAAGCTCATCATCACCGCCCGCAAGGAACCCTGGGAGGGAGCAGAGTACACATCGGCCAGCCTTACCACGCTGGGACGGTTTGCCCTCACCTACGGAAAGATCGAGATCCGGGCCAAAGTGCCCCCCGGTCGCGGCACATGGCCTGCCCTCTGGACGCTCGCGGACTATGACGCCACCAAGAGTGACCCGAACGGCGGCGGCGCCCGCTGGCCGGCGGGCGGCGAGATCGATCTCATGGAATACGTGGGGATGAATCCCGATCAATTCTTCTTCACCGTCCACACCGAGGCCTACAACCACACCAAGAAAACCCAGCGCGGGCACAACATCCGGCTCGAGCGTCCGTGGGAGGAATTCCACCGATTCGGAATCGTCTGGACGCCCGAGCGCATCGACTGGTTCTTCGACGGCGAGCCGGTCTTCTCGTATGCGAACGACGGCCAGGGCAAGGCTTCGTGGCCCTTCGACTCCCCGCAATACCTGCTCATGAACCTCGCCATCGGCGGCGGCTGGGGCGGACAGAAAGGCATCGACGACACGATCTTCCCGGCAGAATTCCAGATCGACTACATCCGCGTCTGGCAGCGCCCGGGGGAGAAGAAGTAGGCCCTTCCGGAGCATCAAGGGGAGAGCCGCGGAAGATGCTGAAGAAGAAACGATGTGGGATCGTTTGGAAGAAGCGTCGGTTATCCGGTTTCCGTCTGCCTGTTTCGCATTGTTCGTCCGGTGGTCCTCTACAATCGGTCTGGGAACGGTCGGACCTGCCTGGAGGCGGACGAGGGTGGGGTCTCCTTCGGGGCCGACGTTCCTCCCACACGGATCCAGGGGAGCGGCGTTGCGGCGGACCTGTTGATTGTCCAACCGGCGGCGGTCGGGGTGAACGAGGCGCAGCGCGCGCTTCGGGTCGGCATTCAGCCCAGAGTGGCCCGGCTGCCTTTCTCCCATGCGAGGCCCCATTCCTTCAGGGCTTTGAGCACCGGCGTGAGGGCCCTGCCTTTCTCGGTGAGTTGGTAGGCGAGGTGGCGGGAGCCTTCCGAGTCGTTGACTCTGGTGATCACGCGGGATTCCACCAAGCGTTTCAGGCGGTCCGTCAGGATGTTTGTCGGGATGCCTTCCGGCGAAGCGACAAATTCTTTGAAGCGCGTTTTGCCCAGTACGAGATCGCGGATCACCAACAGCGTCCAGCGGTCGCCGAACAGATCGAGCGCGCAGGAGACCGGGCACGGCGAGCGGCGCCTGGTTGACGGGGAGGAACGTGGTTTTGCGGGCATGCGGAATTTTAGTCCAAATCATACTTGCAATCAACAAGTATGCGCGCCATCATACTTGCAAAAAACAAGTATGAATGTTCCAGCCAAGCCGACACCCGAACTCGCACCTCCGGGAGCAGGCCTCCCAAAAATCGAACGGTTTGCAGCCGGTCTGATGATCCGCTGGAGGGCGGCGCGCACGTCACGCCCCGGAGCCACAGCCCTTTTCGCCCGGGAATGGGAGGTGATCCGGAGTCTCCTGCACGGGAGGGATACCTCGGAGGTGAGTGAGCCGGTTCTGATCAATCGCCTGCCCGGGCTCGAGGACAGCAGTCGCTACTGGTCACTGCTGATGGTGTTGGATCATCTGCGCATCGTGAATGCGGATATCACGGAGGTCATCGCATGTCTGACTTCCGGACGGCTCCCGGGCAGGGCAGCCGATATCGCCAGGGTGAAGCCGCGGCCGGCTGTGGGCCATGAGGTGATTGGGGAGTTTGAAGCCGGCTGTGGGTGGTTCGCGGATACCGTCGCAGGTGTGGGAGATCTCAAGACGGCGCTGAAGTTTGATCATCCGTGGTTCGGCCCGATGGATGCAGCGGCATGGCACTTCATGGCGGGGTTTCACATGCAGCTTCATCGCAAGCAGATGGAACGCATCCTCGCGGGCCTGCCAAAGGCGGGCGCCTGAAGCCGGAGCGGCATGACAAGATGAAAAACGCGCATCGCTGGCGGCGTCTGATGCGGGTGGCGGGGGGAGTGGAAGCACCTGCCTGATGAGCCTGCATAGGGAATCATGGTGGAGCGGTTGGCGGGTTTTTGCCTTGGGCGCTGCGGCGGTCTTCATGGTCTCGCTGGATGCCACGGTCATCGTGGCCGCCTTCCCGGCCCTGCGGGCCTGCTTTGCCGGTTCCTCTCCTGCCACGCTGTCGTGGACGATCAATGGATACACGATCGTCTATGCGGCCTTGCTGGTTCCGCTGGGGCGCCGTGTGGATGGCGGAGGCTATCGCCGCTCGTTTCTCACCGGCATCGCAGGCTTCACGCTTGCCTCGGCGCTTTGCGCTTTTGCTCCGTCAGCACCTTGGCTGATCGGCGCGCGGTTGCTGCAGGCGGTTGCTGCTGCTTTGCTTGCCCCGGCTTCTTTGGCGCTCATCCTCGCCGCGTTTCCACCCGGCGAACGCTCACGCTCCGCAGGGCTCTGGAGTGCCGTCGGCGCGCTTGCCGCCGCGCTAGGGCCGGTGATCGGATCCCTCCTGATCGACGCCTTTTCGTGGCGGATGATTTTCCTGATCAACATCCCCATAGGCCTTGTGGTGTGGGCGCTGGGCCGCCGGCGTTTGAAGCCGAACGCACCGGTCAGGGCCGGACTGAAATTCGACCGGATTGGCACCTTGCTGTTGGTCTCCGGTGTCGGCATGGTCGCCGCCGGCTTGTCGCGCATGGGCGATCCCGAGGCATCGCAATCGGCATCGGCAGCGCAGGTTCTGATTGGGGTCGTCTTGCTGGCCGGCCTGATGCGCCGGACGCACGTGCGGGACGACAGGGATTCCGGCTTGAACCTCCTGGCCATGCCCCGTTACCGGTGGGCCAGCCTTGCCACGCTCCTCCTCGGGATGTCGTTCGGCATGATGTTTCTGGCGTTCTATCTCTTGTTCACGGGCGTTTGGCGCTACTCCCTTTCCATTGCGGGACTCGCCGCCACGCCGGGTCCTTTGGTCGCGACTCTTGTCGCGGTGGTCATCTCGGGCCGGCTTGTCACCTGGGGGCTGCTGCGGCCGATGCTGGCGGGCGGACTTCTGTTCTTCTTAAGCAATGCGTGGCTTGCCCTTCGCATTGGCGCGGAACCCGAATATCTTGCCACGTGGCTGCCGGGTCAGATTCTTGGAGGAATCGCGGTCGGCCTTCTCCTGCCCTCAATCGCGGGTGCCGCCGTGTCCTGCCTGCCAGCGAGCCAGCTCGGAGTCGGCAGCGCTTTGAATAATGCGATCCGTCAGCTTGGCAGCGCCATCGGTGTCGCTCTGGCTGTCGCCTTTGCGGGATATGAAATGCACCGCGCGGAGTCCTTCCCTCCGCTTTACTGGAGCCTTGCTCTTTGCGGGCTTCTTATCGCAGGCGTCTCTTTGCGGGCCAGCGAGGATCGGCACAGCCGGAGCGGAGATCCTGGTGCTCAGGGTGCCGCGGGCGTGGTTGTGAGGCGGAGGAACCTTGTCGCGGCGTCGGGCAAGGGAGCTCCTTCCAAGCGGACACCGGGCGTTCCGGAAGACCCCGTTTCGCTGGCCGTCCAGCCTGAGCGAACCGGCTGAAATGCAGCGCCCGCGGAGCTCCGGGCCACGGCCCGCCACGAAACGAGGTCGACGCTCTCCTCGAGCGTAAGATTCAGATCCTTCGCTGACGCGTTGCGTTTGAGATCCACGGCGATGGCATCTGCGGTGGACGGCGTGCCAAGTGACAGGAGAGAGCGATCTATCGCGGTAGCGCTCCCGCCGAAGGCGTATTCGAGGACGTTGACGAAGCCATCCACGTCGGCATCGGCATTCGGGCCTGCTACCGTGAGGTTGTCAAACTGCCGGCCCCAAAGGCCCTGGGTCCAGAAATGGTAGTCGCGGGGCTTCACACCGGGCTGGAGGTAGTCGGCGATGCCGTCGTTGTTGGTATCGAAGGGCTGGTCCCAATACCGGCCGAGTTCGGTCGCGTCGGAGGCACCATCGCCGTCGCCGTCGGTGGTCTGGTAGGTGGCGAGGGTGGCTTCGGCGAGGGCGCGCAGGCGGGGCTCGGCGGTGGTGGGGTTTTCGCCTCCCCAGGTCTGCCAGGCATTGCGCACGTAGAAGGTGGAAATCGAATCCGGATACGCTCCGGAGAGGGAGAGGTAGTCCGTCCAGGCCTCGTCGTGGCGGTCCATCCAGACCTTCGCCCGGAAGCCGTCACTATCGACTTCGGCCGCTTCGAGGTTAACGACCGCTCGCATGATGCGGAGCAGGCGCAGCCCGTAGAGGCTGGAGGAAAGGATGAATTCCTTGTCAGCGGGGTCGGACGGCGTGAGGGTGCGGGCGATCTCCACGATCTCTTCAAATTTTGACACCGCTTCGTCCTGGGATGCCAAAACAGTGGCGCGGGCCGGGGCCGTGGCGGGGAGGTTGGGGAAAGTGTAGTACTGGTCCCGGGACCATCCGGAGGTGAGCCCGTTGTTCGTGCCGCGCTTCCATCGCCACATCGCCTCGGCCGAGAGCAGGCAGAGCCGGCGAAAGGCGGGGAGCTGACCCGCGGGTAGGCCGAGCTTTTCGGTTGCGAAGCGGTTGAAGAGCGACTCTTCGCTGGCAGCGGGATCGAGCGCCCACTGGGCCATGACCCAGGCGTTCAGCTCGCACCAGAGCTCGTTTTTGATGTAAGGGCCGCGCCATCCACCGCCACGGGTCCAGGTCCACACGCCTTGCATGAGCGGGGAATTCTGCCAGAGGTAGCGCAGGCTTTGCGTGGGGTTGGCGGCGTGTTCCTCGAAGCCCTCGATGACGCCGTTCGCGATGTAATTCGGGAACGCTCCCTTGCCCTCGTATTCGCGGGCGCATTGGACCTCTACGATGAAGGGATGCCGGCCCTGGCCCATGACCTTGCTGTAAGCGTTCCCGCGGTGAAAGTCGCCTTCCACGTGCTTGATCGACCAGATGAGATTGGGGTGAGGCTCCACGGCCGCGCTCACTGCAAGGAAGGTTGTCAGGTTGGTGTCGAAGCTGTTCCAGGTACGGAAGAAGATCTTTTTGTTGAGCTTCACGCAGACTTCATCCCGGAGGATGTTCATCAGCGGGATGATCGTTGACGAACTGCCCGGACTGTCGATTTTGCCCTGATGGTAGGGGGCGTCGTTCAGATAGGTTTCGCCGATACGCACCATGATGCCGTCAAGCTGGGGGAACTGCGTGAACATGAGGTTCATGTTCCGGCGCAGTCAGAGCTCTGTATCGGCGTTGGTCACATTGCCCATGGTGGTGGACAGCCCGTAAAGGCTGACGAGCCGCTTGGGAAACAGGACGAGATCGCTCATGGCGTAGACTTGCAGCCCTGCCGCCTTGGCGTCGTTGAACTTCGCGGTGATGTCGGCGCGTTTCGCATCGACCCAGGCCCGGTCGGCTGACCCCACGGGGAGAATCTTTTTGTCTGCGGTGTCGAAGGAATCCCAGTTCACCGCGAGGTGAGGGGAGTCGAAAAGATAGAACACCTTGCCCTCGAAGCCGAAGCTCCGCGTAAAGTTTCCGCTGTTGAACTGGCTGTTGTAGAGCGCCTCGCCGGGGTTGTGGTGCACCATGTCGAAGACGTAGGGAAAGCGCGCGAGCGGCTCGGGTGGCGTAGGTGTTTCCCCGCTGATCGCGAGGTTGTCGACGGCGAAGGCGAGGGTGTCACCCGCCGCGTCCTTTCTCGCAAAAATGCCGAACGTGTCGCCGAGCGCCTTGGTGGAGGAACGGAATCCCAGCGACGGCATGGTGACGGTGGAGTTGCCGTTCGAGATCGTCACACCATAGGTCCCCGTGGACGGGACGACATCAATCGTGAAGCGGTAGGTCACACCGGGAACGGCGGCCATGCCGGAGTTCACCAACCGTGCGGCGTTGTAGCTCCCTCCGTCCCGGGTGCCGTTGTAGCCCTGCCATTGCGGCGTGGCACCGGCCGGCACTCTCAGGAGCCACGTGCTGGTGCCGGAGGAACTCACGGTTGCGGAATTCCCGTTCAAAGTGATGTGCTCTGAGCTTCCCGAGAAGCCGCTGGTCGCACTGTCGAGTCGGAAGTCGAACGTGATCGTCACGGGCTTGGTCCCGTCCACGCCGGCCGTCCCGCTGTTCACGATAAAGCTCCGCCCGACGCCGGAGTCAGTATTCACTCCCGTGATGGTCGCTTTCAAGTGGTTGCCGCCACCCGCCGTGAGCTCGGGGGAGGCGGCGGCGGAAAACGAAATGTTCGCTGCCGCGAGGTTCCCGTTCGTCCAGTTCCCCGACCAGCCGGAGCCGGCGATTCCGGGTACCTGGTCGAAGGTGGACGTCCCGTTACCGCCGGTGAAATTGGCGGAAATCGTCGCCCCCGACAACGACAGCGCGGATGCCAAAAAGATGCCCGGAAGGCAATGGAGGGAGAGGAAGCGCATGGGGAGCCCGTCAGAACTCTCAACGCTCGCCCGTTCGCGCGCAATCGGCGACCCCTTTTAGGCTGTTACAGTCACAGTTTGGATGAATGATCAGCGCGTCTGAATGCGCACGATGCGGGCGGGGTCGAGAATTTCGTGTCGTCCATCGACCGTGCGGACGCGGACGACCCCGCCGAAGGCGAGGATTTCGCGGACTTCGACCACTTCGGTGGCATTGGCGGCGAGATAGACAATCGCGGCCTTCGAGCGGCCCATCTGCTGGAATGCGGTGGCGTAGCCGGCGGCGAGGTCCTTGGAATCGCTGGTCTGGGCAAGGGCGGTCGGAAGAAAGGCTGCGGCGGCCAGCAAGGTGAGGCGGAGCGTCATGCCGGTGAAACGCGTGAGGGGCCGGCCGTATTCACGAAAGCTACGCGACGAAGGGAGGATTGAAGTCACGGGACGACGCGACATAATCGGGAAGCCACGGCGCATGTGCGAAGCCGTCTCTTTCCCGGTTGTTTCTCCTCATGAATCCGATCACCGCTGTCCCATTCACCCGCGTTCGCCTGAGCGGAGGTCTCCTGGGCTCGCGACAGGCCACGAACCGCAAGATCACGCTCCGGTTTGCGCTGGAACAGTGCGAGTCTTCCGGGCGTCTGCGGAACTTTGATCTCGCTGCGGAGACGATGCGCCGGCGCGCTGCCGGAGAGACGTCGTTCCAGCATGTGCCGCCAACGGAGTATCCGTTCGATGATACGGATGTCTACAAATCGATCGAAGGGGCGGCGTATTGCCTGAGCCTGGGGCCGGATCCGGAGCTGGAGGCGTTGATCGGGCGTATGATCGAGCGCGTCGCTGCCGCGCAGGAGCCGGATGGTTATCTTTTCACATTCCGCACGATGCACCCGGACAGCCCGGGGCACGACTGGGTCGGGCAGGAGCGCTGGGAGAAAGATCCCGAGGTCAGCCATGAGCTCTATAACCTCGGCCACCTTTATGAGGCGGGCGTTGCTCATTTTCAGGCCACAGGTTCCCGCTCGCTGCTGGATCTCTGCCTGAAGTCCGCCGAGCTTGTTCATCACGACCTCGGCGGTGGCAGGCCGCCGCTTGCGACGGGACATCAGGTCATCGAGATGGGGCTTGCGAAGCTGTTCCTCCAAACCGGCGACATTCGCTGGCTCCGGCTGGCAGAGGTCCTCATCGACAATCGCGGTCGTGGGGGATCGGAATACAGCCAGAACCACCTGCCGGTGACCGAGCAGAGCGAGGCGGTCGGGCATGCGGTGCGGGCGAATTATCTCTACGCCGGCATGGCGGATGTGGCGGCACTCGGCGGCCGTGCCGACTACTTCCAGGCTCTCATCCGTCTCTGGGAGAATGTCGTCGGCCGCAAGCTTCACCTCACCGGCGGCTGTGGGGCTCTTGCGTCGGGTGAGGCCTACGGCTCGGACTACGAGTTACCCCACCGCTGCTATAATGAGACATGCGCGGCCGTGGCGTTTCTTTTCTGGAACCACCGCATGTTCCTCATGACCGGCGAGGGAAAGTACATGGATGTCTTCGAGCGCACGCTTTACAACGGCACTCTCAGCGGCGTCTCGCTCTCGGGTGACCGGTTTTTCTACCCGAACACACTCGAATACAACGGCCATACAGAAAACAATCACGGCCACGCCGGACGCGCTCCATGGTTCGGCTGCGCCTGCTGTCCGCCGAATCTCATGCGCTTGCTCGCCTCGCTCGGTGGTTATGTCGCGGCTGTCGGTGAAGACAGACTCCTGCTCAACCTCTATACGCCCTGCCGGATCGAGGCCGATGTCGCGGGGACGTCCGTCTGTTTGTCGGTTGAAACCGGCTACCCGTGGGACGGAGGGGTGGCGATCCGGGTTGATCCCGGCCGGACGGCGGAGTTTTCGCTTGGCTTGCGGATTCCCGGCTGGGTGCGCGGTGAACCGCTGCCGGGGGATCTCTATTTCTACGAGGATGCCACACCTGCCCGATGGTCGGTTGCGGTGAATGGCGAAGCTGCCAAACTGCAGATCCGCGATGGCTATGCCGTGTTGAGCCGTCGCTGGTCGGAGGGTGACCAGGTGGAGCTTCACTTCGCCATGCCGGTGCGCCGTGTGCGGGGAAATGCCAAGGTGGCCGCGACGAAGGGTCAGGTCGCCCTCGAGCGGGGCCCGGTGGTTTATGCGGTGGAGGGAGTGGATAATGACGGAAACCTGGACGGCCTCTTCCTGCCCGATTCGGCGACGGTCGCGCCGGATGAGCGGCCGGACGTTCTCGGCGGAGCGACCCTGCTGAAGGTCGCCGGTGCCGGGCGCCGCACGGCCGACGGCGAGGTACCGGTCTCGCTCACGGCGATCCCTTACGCGCTCTGGAATAACCGGGGGCTCTCTCCGATGCGCGTGTGGCTGCCGGCCGATGCGGCGGGCGTGCCTCCGCCGCCCGAGCCGACACTCGCGAGACAAGCAGCGGTCAGTGTTTCCTTCCGGCGGACCGGGCAGGATCTCGATCCTATCAACGATCAGCTCGTCCCCCTCAACGCCACTGATCGGTTCGTTCCGCAGTTCGACTTCTGGCCGCATCGCGGCACGGCGGAGTGGATCGAATACGCGTTCCCGGAGGCCGTTGAGGTCCGCAGCGCGACCGTCAGTTGGTTCGACGATACGGGCCGGGGAGGTTGCCGGCTTCCTGCCTCCTGGCGGATCGTTTATCGCACGCCGGGCGGCCAGTGGGTGCCGGTCGAGGTGGAGGGTTGTGAGTATCCGGTCAGGAAAGCCGACCCTGTCACGGTCTCATTCCGACCCGTGACCACCGGTGCCCTTCGCCTCGAAGTCCAGCTTCCGGAGGGCTTTTGCTCCGGTATCTACGAGTGGAGCGTGGAGTAGCCCACCGGCGCTCTAGTCCGAACTGCGCAGGGGAGCAGGAACGGCGCGGTTGAGGTTCACCGTTGTCGGTAGCTGCCCCCGAAGATTCGGGGAAATGGCGGTGCGGGAGGATTCCAGGAGGCCATTGTTCTGAAGGTAAACCGAGACGACAGCCGAGATCTCGTAGGCGGTGCGGTCGATGTCCGAGCTGACCCCGGGAAGGCTGCTCATCACGAGTGAGCCGGCCGCGCTGGCGGCGGAGACGGCGGTGCCGACACCGCCCGTGGCCACTCCGAGGGCGACTCCCGGTTCCATGCCGGAGGCGCCGGTGGTATGGAATCGGAGGAGCGGGACGAGTCCGACGGAAGTGACCGCATAGACGGTCACGCGGGTGCGCATCGCGGTGCGTCCCACCCCGAGGCCTACCACCGCCCGGAGCGCACGGCTGCCTTGATCCACCTTGAGGATCTCGCCGCGGACGAGCCACGACCCGGGCGTGAGCTGCTGAGAGGTTCGCATCACAGAGGCTCTGGCTGCGTGAGTCCGCAGCTGGCCGGCCGTGCTGTGGGCGAGATTTTTGACGATCTCGTCCCGGAGAACGCTCTTCTCCGCCGGCGTGCGGTTGCCGAGATGGAATGCCCGGAGCGGCGCCGCGAAGGGCTCAACAAAGATCTGCGTGGGCCGCTGCGTGAGGCGCACATCCTTCTTCTGGAGGTTGTAAACGCTGACCGAGCTGCACGACGAGAGCATGACGAGCGCCGCAGCGGCGAAGGTGGGGATGAGAAGGCGTGGCATGGGTGAGGCGATTTGCGGCAGGCTAGTTCGATCTCTGGTGAGACATCAAGCCCGGGGAGGAAGAGTTGCTTTTGCCACACCCCCGCATTGGTTTGCTTCGATGAAGTGGTTAGCTATGCTTGGAGCTCAGTTCGCCCCCCTTCCCGAATGATGAATCATCTCTCTCCTCCTGCTCTTCGCGCAACGGTTTTTGCCATTCTGGGTTTCGTTGTTTGCACCGGCGCAGGGTTTTCCAACGACGGGCAAAGCGCGGCATTCGAGCCGGGGGATGATCAGGTATTAGTCTACTCGTATTTTCTGGATGGGGGAGCGTCCGGTGTACGGCTCGCTGCGGCACGGGAGGGTAACCGGTTTGAGCCACTGAATGGCGGCCGGCCGGTCTTTCTGCCGCCGGGTTGGAAGGGGCAGAACCTGACACGTGATCCATCGATTCTCTATCGTGACGGGCTTTTCCGCATGGTTTGGACGACGGAGTGGAAAGGCCGGGTCTTCGGTTACGCGGACTCGCC
>CAZSMN010000026.1:0-19227 GCA_964607615.1 uncultured Chthoniobacterales bacterium
GTTCCCCCGCCGTCGCCGCGGGGGGGGGGGGGGGGGGTCGGGGGGGGGGTTGCGGCGGTTTTTTCTTTAGAGTCGCTTTTTTTTACAGCTTCAGCATTGCAGCTTTCTGAGACCCTGGTGGGCTTGGGCACCTTGTCGATTGCCTTCGACTTTTCGGATTTAGCCTCGTCATCCGTAATCAAGTCATCGAATGGGTTCTCATCTTTCCTCTTGCTGACTTTGAAGAGAGAAACCTTTTTTGAAGGACCATTGGCGGGCTTGATGGTTACGATTACTGATTCAAGATTTCCAGCACGCTTCTCTGCTTCGATATAGATTGCTAGCCCGAAGTATTTATCCACTAACAGATCAACTATATCGGTCATCTTTATACCCAAAAGCTTTGCATCTGGACGGCTCATTACAGTTTCGACGTAACTTTTTACTCTTTCGGAGCATGGTAGCCGCTTTGACGTTTCTGATTTTTTTGAGCTAGGCTTGTTCATTTTGCTTTTAGAATGATGTTATTACTTATTCTTCCGCCCCTGCTTCTTCTTTAAACGCGGGGCGATTTTAGGATAGAGATCTTTTCGATCAGGCCATTTTCCTGCCTCGAAAGCCAATATGACGCATTCAATTGCTTCGGGTGCGTAGAGGGAAAGGTTTCTTCGTGCAATCACCGGTTGCGTCCAAGAGCGCAACCCTAAATAGGCGGTGAATACTGAAATGCCGACTGCTTTCGCTATTTTCTTCTGTGCAACCCGGCCTGGAATAAGTCGTTCGGTTTCTTGCATGCGCATATAATCCGATACCTAAACACTTGTAGCAACCACCTAGACCGTAAACAGAAATCAATTCTGTTTACGGAATATTTCCTTGCAAAAACAAAAAACCTACAACTTACGCAATCTAATGCTTTAGCAGGCTTATCGAATAAGCCCCGAGCAGTAGGCTTTGCATTATAGAAGGGCCACCTTGTATGAACAACCGGAGGCGCGAGTAGAGCAGAAGGAGGGTGGCTTTGACTTGGCAGGTCTGGGCGGCTTGTAGGGATTGACCGAGACGGAAGCTATGGAAGCTTGCCATTCAGCAATTCCGATAGTGGGATTTCTCGAGAGTCTGCTCAGCGAGAGGGCTATTGCAGCGCAAAACGGTGACTCTCTCTCGATCCTGGAGTTTCTGGGTCACCGGACATCCACCTGACCCCAACAGCCAGTGCGTGATTCGCCGAAGGCAGGGGCCTGAGATTTTCGGTGAGGTTCCTTTATCCTGCACTACACTTCGGGCACTCCAAGGCGCTGGGAATGGATTTCAACGTGAGAAAGACCTACGGCATCCTGAGCAGGCCCAACCTCGCGCCTTTTTCGGAGTCCCCAACAGTCCGGCTGCTAAAGCATGCCACCGGGATATTCCCGGCTTTTGCGAATCGCTCCCCGCTCCCCTGCCCCAAGCTGCGCCGCCCAGCATACACCTCAACCCCAGAACCCCCGTCTTCTGACATGAAGAGCGGCTCTTTGTGCTATCGTAGCTGAGAAAAGCCGGGGTTTCCGATCGTCTGATGGATAGCATGGGGGTGATAGTGGGAATAGGCTCCCAAGCCAGTGCTCTCTGATCTCCATCGAGGAAAATAGCGCCACTATTCTGCCACGACATACGCTTTACGATAGAAATAGCATCGACTCGAAATCGAGCGTGGGGTTAAACCCACCGTGGGTTCGAATCCCACCCCTTCCGCCATCTCCCTCCATCGAGGGAGTAAAAGCATAAAAGCCCGGTAAAACGGGTCTTTTTGCTTGAATGTTGCCAGTCTCGTTGCCAGTTTTCCGGTATGGCACGTGTTCGTCGGAAGCGTGGTTCGCAGTATTGGTTTGCCTGCTATACCGGTCCGGACGGTTCGCGCCGGCAGGTTAGCACGAAGACAGCGGACAAAAAGAAGGCGATGAAAATTGCCTGGGCTTACGAGGAAGCGACGCGGCGAAAAGCTACTGTGGAGCAGGCCCGGCGGATTCTGGCCGATCTGGTCGAGGATATCCATGGGACACCCGTGACGGATGAAGCTGTAGGGGTATATTTGGAGCGATGGAGGAAGAGGCGCCGGGGCGAGATCTCCGATGGAAGTGATACGCGGTTTGGGAATGTCTTCACGGCATTCAAGAAACACATCGGGGCGGGGTGGGAAATGCCGCTCTCGGATCTGGCGCCGGCGCATGTCGCCGGTTTCCGGGATACCTTGGTCGGGGCGGGTTATTCGCCCGTGACTGTCAACCTCTCACTGAAGGTGCTCAAGCAAGCGCTCAAGGATGCCTGGGTGGACGGACTGATTTCCGAGTCGCCGGCCGCAAAGATCAAATTGCTTCGCGAGGGCAAGGATAGCACGCACAAGAAGGTGTTCACGATGGAACAATATCGGTCGCTGTTGGATGCGGCAGATGAGGAGTGGAAAGGGATGATCATGGCAGGGGTATTCACTGGCCAGCGGCTCGCCGACATCGGCTCGATGCGCTGGGATGACGTGAAGCCAGCCCATGGCGGGCTGTGGTGGAGATTCAAAAGCCGCAAGACGGGGGCTCAGATGGCAATCCCTATCGCAAAACCACTGGCGGAGTGGATGCAAGCTCAGCTGGCCAAGGGAGAGGTTGGGGAATGGATATTCCCGGAATCGCGGGCTGCCATTGAACGGACGAGCGGCCGGGTCTCGACGCTGTCGAATCGCTTCCATCGCATCATGTCGATCGCAGGGATCGTAGCGCCGCGAAATGGGAAGTTGAACCTGGGGAAAGGTCGCTCGGGCGGCAGGGCGCCGGCGGAGTATTCCTTTCACAGCTTCCGACATACCTGCACGACGTGGCTGAAGGCCCAGGGCCAACCGGAATCGGTAGCCATGGCGTTCGTTGGGCACGAGAGCAAAGCAGTGAACCGCAGCTATACTCACCTACCGGAATCCGCGTTGCTTCAGGCCACCCGGGCAATGGAAAGGTTTTCCGTGGTGCGGGCGGCATAGTGAGCGAGGTCGGTTTCACCGGCGGCCGCTGGTTTTTGCTTGCGCTAGTGCTCAGGCGCATCAGGGGCGCGCTCTGTGGCGAAGTCGAACACCAAGGGAGCGAAACGCAAGTCTGCCAAGAAGCCGGCCAAGGCCTCGGCGACATCGAAGCGAAAACCGCCGGGACGTAAGCCGGGGGATAAAGGACGGCTCGAGGCTAACAAGGGGGCAGCGGAACGCGCCGCCCAGAGAGCGCACCGTGCGTTTGACCTCCGGGTGCTGGGTTGGACGATCCGGCGCATTGCGGAGGAGTTGAGGTGCTCGATCTCGACGGTTCACGAGGACATCGAGACGCACCGGCTGGCCCTTCGGGCGCAGACGATGGATCTTGCCGCACAGGAGCGGGAGATCGCCCTCGCGCAGATCGACGAGGCCATCTCCGAAGTGGTGCCGCACATTCGCGGGAGTGTGAAGGTGCAGAGCATCGAGCAGGGGAAGAACGGGCCCATCATTATCACGGTGGAGGAATACAAGGCCCGCATGGCAGGGGTGAAGGCCTTCTGCGCACTCCAAGACCGGAAGGCAAAGCTGCTGGGTCTTGATGCCCCGATCAAAATCGAGACGCCTACCGAGGCGCCGAAGCCACCAGATGAAACGCTCCGCGCGGCCGGCGAGGTCTTGAGGAAATGGGGAGTGCCGTTCGCGCCGCGGGGCATCCAGGGCGAGACGGTCGATGGATAACCTTCTCGAACTGGCGCGGTATCACCCCGGGGTATGGATCGAGGGTTGGGGCCGGATCGTCAACAAACAGCGGCAGGTTGTCCGGCCGGTGTTGAACATTTTTCAGGCCCGAGTGGTGGCCGCGTATCTGTGGTGCCTGGCCAATGGAATCGCACCTCGGATTATCGGACTGAAACCCCGGCAGGTGGGAGGGACGACGATCTTTGCGGCGATCAGCTACCATCACGCGAGGAACTTCAACTGCCGCGCGATCACGATTGCGGACCAGAAAGACAAGTCGAACAACCTCTACCGGATGATCTGCGACTATGCCCGGAACGATGAGTATCCCTGGGGGTTTGGTTGCAAGAATCCGGGGCTTGTCGAGTTTCGGATGGATAACGGCAGCGTGTTCGAAAAGCGAACTGCGGAGCGACCGTTCGGCTCTCGGGGTGATACGATCCAGATCCTCGACGCCAGTGAAGTGGCTTATTGGCCATCGACCAGTGCGAAATCCGCCCATGAGACGGCTACTTCGCTGCTCTCCGCTTTGGCCGACCATGCGGCAACCTTCGGCGGGATGGAAACCACACCGAACGGGGCGATGGGATTTTTCTATGACCATTGGGGCGATGCTCGCTGGCCAACTTTTGATGACTATTGGAGCACCTACTCGCTCCAGCCGGACGGAGAAGGGAATGGGTGGATTCGGGTTTTCGCCGCATGGTTCGAGTTTCCGGAGCACCGGGAGAGCGTGCGCCGTGGGCGACCTCTCACGCCCGAAGAAGAGGCATCTATCATGGGAAGCCTGTCGCCAAAAGAGGCGGCCGGCGTTGAGCGGTGGGGCTGGGATGCCGACCAGATTGCGTGGTGGCGTTGGGTGCTGAAAAACAAGTGTCTCAACGATGAGGACCGGCGGGATGAGGAGTACCCGACCGATCCGGAGACATGTTTCAAAGCCTCCGGCCGTGCACGGTTCGATACGGCCGGCCTCAATGCCATCGTTCTTCGCTCTCAATCGATACACTGGGAGCGTGGATTGCTCACAGAACAGGCGGGCGACCGGGTGGCATGGACGCCGACTGGCGACAATGAAGCCATCTTCTGGGTGTGGGAGCGACCGCGTATCGGGTGCCGGTATCTCATCTCGATCGACACGCGCCGTGGCGAGAGCGAAACCGATCGGAACCAAGACTCCGACGCTCACTCCATTCTTGTTTGGCGCGCAGCCTACATCGATGACGAGAAGACGTTCCACATGCCCAGGCTGGTGGCCCGTATTGTCCCGCCGTGCCGGCTGGACAACAGGCCTGCAGCGCGGTTGGTCGACATGCTCTCTCGGTGGTATGGCCGCTGCGTAGCGGCGGTCGAGATCAACAACGGCATCGGCATGGTGAAGGATCTCCGAGACCTTGGCGTGCCCCTTTACCGGATGACGACATGGGACAAAACAAAGCAGGCGCCGGTGACACAACTCGGGTGGGAAACGAACCAAGACACCCGACCGATGATCATCGACGAGCTCGCATCGCGTATCCGGGATCAGAAAATCGACATTGGTTGCCCTCACCTTGCCTCTGAGCTGCAGACCTTCGTTGTTGGAAGCACCGGCAAGGCCGAAGCCATGAGTGGTAAACACGATGACGACGTGCTTTCCGCCGCAATTGGCATTTTCAATCTCGAGAGCGCGACCGAATACGTGGCCGACGCCGTTGCGCCGGCACTGCCCGAAGATTGGGATCGCTGGAAAGCCGTCTGATTTTTTGCTTGCGCATCGGTCACCCGGCATCAGGTGCGCGAAATGCCCGACACGTTTCAGACTGCGGATCAACTCCGGATCAAACACGACCTGGATCAGGTAGAGGCTCCAGTTTCAATTTTGGCGCGGGCGTTGATCAATAAGAACAACTCCGTTGTTCTCGATCTATCGGAATGCAGATCGATCGAGGATGTGCGTTCGCTCGTTGGCGGAAGCGGACCCTATCTTCTCAAAGAAACATCGTTTGCGGCTGTCGTTGAAAAGGCCTACGCCGTCGATACCAGCGCCGTGACCGTGGTCCCGGCCGTCATGCCTTCTGTCGTCATTGGCGGGCTGCGTTTCACCGGCACCGCGTTCGATCAGGCAACGGGCATCCTCATTTGGGAGGATTTTGCTTTTGGGAAAGTCGACGACCACGGGGGCAATCTTGGCCTTTATATCGAGCTGGGTGTCACGACGTTGCAGGACATCATCGACCTGATGTCGCTTGAAGGTGCCGGAATCACGCTTGTTGAACTGGCTCCCGGAGCGAGCGGCACCGACCTTGCTGTTTCCGGGTCAGGCACACTCTCCGGCGGATCTCCCGAAACCATTGAGCCGACTCCGGTCACCGCCACACTCCCCGAGTCTCCGACCGAAGGCCAATACATCGACTTTGCCGACGCACGCGGAACGTGGGGAAGCAACCCTCTCACGGTTTCTCGAAACGGCCACAAGATCGAGGGAGTAACCGCCGACTTCATCAACAACGCGTCTGGGACATTCTTCCGGCTGCTTTACGTGGATTCTGCCATCGGCTGGCGTGTTCTCGCCTCCGGAACGAAGCCGCTCAATCTCACGGCCCCGACAATTACCGGCTCGCCATATGTCGGCGCGACACTGACCGCTGGCAACGGCACATGGACCGGTTCTCCGACCTCGTTCTCGTATCAGTGGCAATCCAGTTCCGATGCAGGCGACACGTGGTCTAACATCGGCGGAGCGACCTCGCAGACCTACACGCTCACTTCGGGCGAAGATGGGAAGATTGTGCGAGTGCGAGTCATCGCGACGAATGCCAACGGCCCGAGCGTCGCCGTCGCCTCGCTCCCGACTGAGGAAATCATCATTCCTCCATTCCCAATGGGCGGACTGTTGGCGTTCTGGAAGCTCGCCGATTTGACTGACGCGAGCAGTGGGGGGAATACCCTCACCAACAATAATGACGTAACGTTTGCCGCCGGCAAACTGGGCAACGCTGCGGACTTCTCTGGTGGAGGATACCTTTCACTGGCATCTAATCCTCTGAGCGGGGCGACGGCGTTCTCAATTAGCGCGTGGTTCAAGACGGAAGGAATCAGCTACGAGGTTATCGTTGGAAATCTTGGTGGCACGAGTCCCGTCTACCTCACCCCCGGAGGCTACCTTGTTTTTGATGCAGACTCCTCTGGAACGGCTCGAATCACGTCATCGGCCGGGTGGAATGACGGGCAGTGGCACCACTGCGTTGCCATCTATACCGGCACGGTGATGAAGCTCTTCATCGACGGAGTCAGTGAGGGGACGCTCACAATCTCAGCGTCGCCGGATTGGGCATCGAACTTTGTTATCAATGCTGCGTTTCACGGGTCGTTCGGCTTGGGCACTGGAATGATCGACGCCGTTGGGCTGTGGGATCGAGGGCTGGCCGACCTTGAATCCGCAACCATCTACAACGGCGGAGTCGGCCTCGAACCCGCGTAACCTCTATGGATCTCACTCCTATCAACTCCGCTATCGACGCAGCGTTTGCCGCCGCGCACGCCAACCCGCAGAAGCAAGCGCCAACGCCTGTCGCTGGGAATCTTGACCAGACCGTTGCGGTTGTGACCTACGTCGCTCCAACGGGCTCCGGTTTTCGTGTTGTCGCCACGCTCAATATCGGCGGATGCCGGATCACCCGAGTCAAGAATCACGGTCCTGACACTGCGAGCGAGCGAGCATGGCCCGCTGACATCGAGGCGCACGTCGCCGCCGAGGTCGCGAAGGCGAAGGCATCGAAAGCCAAGGCGATCTACCAGCAAGGCCGCGCCGCAACCCTTTCGATATTCAATCAGCTCCAGCTCGGCGTGCAGGCGCAATTCTCGCCCGTTCTCGATGCGTCGGATAAAGCCGCTGCCGCTGGCAACGTCACCGTCGCACGCGAGATCGTCGCGACCTGCGTGGTCCCAGAGGCTCTCGCCGCAACTCAAGCCGACCTGGTTACCGTTCTCGATGGAGTGGTCGCCAAGATGGCTGCGCTCCAAGCCGCAACAACGATCGACGAAATCAACGCAATTCAGTGAGAGCTTTCCTTAGTGAACTCATTGCCGACATTCGATTCGCTCAGGCAAACCCTGAGCTGTTCCTGCTCGTCGCTGTTCTTGTAGCGGCCATTCTTGGGGCGGCGTGTTCTGCATTGCCCGACCCATCCACGGGAAAGCGTAATGCCTGCTTGCCCGAGGCGATTATGATGGTCGAGGCGTTGAAGGATAAGGATGTCCAAGCCAAGGTCCTTCTGCTGGAGACTCCGCAATTCAGCCACGCCTTGGCCACTTACCTCTACCCCCCCGGCAGCAACAAACTCTGGGGCTGGGATAGCACGTGGAAGTCTCTCCGTCTTCGAGCTTGGACACAAGATCCCGAGAGCGTCGCAAAGGCATGGCTTGAAAGGACTCACCCCAACCTACCTCTTTCGAAAGCGTCGTTCTTATGATCGAACACCCCGCCAAACTTCTCGGACTCTTGGGATCTGCTGCAACCGTGGCATTCTCCGGCCTGATGGCAAATGCGGGCGGATGGATGACGCCGGCCAAGGAGTTCGTTTTGTTCCTTACGGCGGTGGTCGGTCTCTTTGGTGTCATTTTCTACACCCTTAGCATCGCTTTCGACGTGATGAAAAAATGGAGGGAAGAGCGCGAGGCGAAGCGGCGCGAGATCCGCGAGATCGAAGATGCCATCTGCCGGCGCCGTGTGAGCCTGCGCCAGTGTCCACTTTATGTCCATGAACACCCAACCGACTATGAGCATCCAAACGATCCGCCTGAGTAAGCTGGCGGGGTGCGCCCTGCTCGTTTATCTCGCCATCTGGCTTTCCGGCTGCGCTCACAAGCCGTCCGCACGAGTCGTCTTCACGCCGACGAACCCGGACGTTCCATCCGTTATTGCGCCGGTCAACAAAGCAAAGGAGAGCGCAAAGTCTGCGCGGGGATCTGCTGACAGGGCAGTAGTCATCGTCGAAAAGCTGGTCCCCTCCCCTGGTCAGGAGCGGATGATTTCAGAGCTTCGGCTTGAACTTGCAACGACGGTGGAGAATCTCCGCCTCACGAGTGACCAACTTGACACGGCCCTGCTCCGGCTGCCTCAACTCGAACGGCAAATCGCCGAAATGAAAGACTGGGGGATCGCTCAACAGCGCCTCGCGGCCACGGAATCGGACCGTGCCACCGCGGAACGGGCTCGGGCGAACAAGGAATATGAGATCCGCCAGCGGGTGACCCGTCAGCGCGACGTGTTCGTTTACATCATCGCGGCGCTCGGGACGGTTGCGCTCCTTCTGGCCGGGAAAGACCTACTCGCTTCTATCTCCCGAGGCTTCGGTGCCTATGCTCCGCTCGCCTCTATCATCATCTGGGGCGCGGCGACGGCCGCTGTGTTCCTTGGAATCATCGCCGGCACTCAACTCCTTCTCGATCTCATAGTATGAACTTCCTGCTCTTCCTCCGTCGTATCGTTTCCTCGTGGCACGTTGCCATCGCGGCCGTGATTGCGATGGCCGCATATCTCGGATCACCTTACCTTATCCGTCTTTACGATCCGACTGCCGGGGCGTTTGACGGTGGGTTTCTCGTGTGGATTGCCCTCGGGATCTCACTTGCCTATGTCGTGGCGGCAGCCGGTTGGGTACTCTGGCAGCTTCTCTTTGCGAGTTTGGACCGGCTGACCTCTAGCAAGTCGTCGGAATGGGGGAATCTCGAAGAGTGGTTCCAGCAAATGACGCCGGCCCAGAAGTGGCTTGCGACGCAATCGACCTTTGTTTTCTGCATCGTCCTCATCCTTTACTGCCTGCACCTGATCCCGCTCTCGTGAAACGTGCGCTCGCCTTTCTCGCTTCCCTCTTGGTTGCTTCGGCTCTTTGCCACGGTGGCACTGGCCAAGGAGCTAAGGCGCCGAGCCTTGGAACGCGAGATCGAGTTCTCTTTGAGGCCCGCAAACTCGTCGGGACAGTCGAGAAAACCGGAAGGAACGACGGACCGGTAGTCGAATCCATCCTCGCATCGACGGGCAACCGTCGCGGGGATGCGTGGTGCGCTTCGGCGAACCGCTACATTTACGATCTAGCCGGCTTCGGTCTCCGCGGTCCGCGGTCCGCGTGGTCGCCGGCGTGGGTGGCCCGGCCGACGTGGACGTTTTCCGGCGGAGGCCGCACGCCACTCCCAGGCGATGCCTTCGGGATCTGGTTCCCCAGCAAAGGACGCATCGCCCACACCGGTCTGGTCGGGACGTGGGGAAAGAGCATCGTTGTGACGTTCGAAGGGAATACGTCTCCTGACGCGGTGCCCGGGTCCGCGGCAGACAGGGACGGCGGAGGATACTGGTCAAAGCGCCGGCTGATCCGGCAGATTCACAGCGTTCGCAACTGGATCGATCCATGAACCGCTATCGAATATCCAAGTGCGAGGACACCGGGCGGTTGGCGCTCTATGAGCGGTGTGAGTCCGGCGGCGAGTTGTCGTGGATCCTGATCGCTCACGAGGAGCAGTTCTTTGCCCTGTTCGATTTGCTGTCGCAGCATTTCCTCACCGCACCGGTGCAAGAATAATGAGCAAGCCTCGAAAGAAGCTATCACCATGGCAGGCGCCGGAGAGTGCTCCGCGCGATGGATCGCCAATCCTTGGGGATTTCGGATGGCCCTGGCCGGTCTATGCCGTCTGGGACGAGTATGACGAACAGTGGATCGTCGTAACCCTGCAGCGTTCTCCGATGAGCGATGGCCCCGACAACACGTATCTCGAAACCGATACCGAAGCGCACAGCGCATTGAAACGTTGGATGCCCCTGCCCTCGCTATGAGCAAGAAAATCGCCGAACTCACCGGACACATCCGCCAGCTCGAACGACTGACCAAAACAGTTTCTACGGGTCTGTGCGACTCGGGATCGGGAACGTGCAAGATGGCGTTTGAACTCAGGGCCTCCGAGGCTGCCCTGCAGGCGGCGCTTCACGCGTTGAGGAAAGAACGCCGTCGCTTTGCGCCGATCATGGATCAGGAAGACGCGGAGGCGGAACCGTGATTTTGGACTTGCCATAACGGTCCCCGGCATCAGGTGGCGAGACTCCGGATGGAAACCGCCCTCGCCAAACGCCTCAACGACGACCAGAGAAGGATTCTCGGGCGCCGGCTCATGGCAATGTATCGCGCGGAGCGGGAGGCGATGGATAAGGAGTTCCTGCCAAAGCGCCGCCGGTATGAGAAGTTTGCCAAAGGCGACTACAGCGAGCGGAACACGGCCGACGAGACGAGCATCTACTCGAAGAGCAATATCCCGATGGAGTTCATTACCGGGGTTGCCGACTTTATGGTTGCCCGGACGTGCGAGGATATTTTTGGGAGTGAGCCGTTCCTGGCCGCGATCCCACAAGGACGGGCGGATGCCAAGCTGGCCGAGCAGATCGCAAAGCACTTTGCCTACAAGCTCAACGAGGCCCGATTCAAGCAGAACGGGCGGCAGGCGATCTGGCGGGGATTTCACCTGGGCGAGTTCATCATCAAGGGCACGTGGAAACGCGAGGAAGATACCTCTGAGCGACTCGCCACCGTGCTGGTGGAAGGGAATGGTCGCCGCGCGGCGGAGGTGCTCGATGAGAACGGGGATTTCATCGAGGCGGATGACTATTCGCTATTGGACCCGGAGCAGGGCCTTGCGCTTTGGTCGAAAGCCGAGATTCAACGGATGCCGGATGGTGCAACATTTGCCGAGGTGCCTGGACTGGGCCCGTTGCCCGTGATGGTCGATGCAGACGGGGCGCCGGTGGATGGCGGCCGCTGGTTCGAAACGGATGTTCAGATTGTCCCGACTTCCGGAGGCGAGATTTCCTATCTCTCAAAGGCTCCCATCGTGTCCCAGAGCGACGGCATGCGCTTCGAAGAGCGATTCGTAGAGGAAAAGGTTGTAATCTTCGAAGGGCTGGTGTGCGAGCTCGTGCACTACGACGACTTTGTTTTCCCGCTCGATTGTCGGCACCTCAGCGAGAGCACCGGCACGTTTCACCGTCTTTCCCTGTTTCGCAGCTATCTGCGGGAAAACTACGGCCTCGACGAGGAAACCGAAGCCTGTATTGGCGAGCAGGACCCGCGCCCAAAGAACGCCGATAAAGCCCCACAGTCCGGAGAGGGCGAGAAGGGCCATGATCCGGAGTGCATCGATCCTCAGTATGAAATCATCGAGTGCTGGGCCCGATTGCCGATCGACGACGATGGCACGATGGCGCGCGTCTGGGCGCTGGTGGAGGCCAAGAGCGAATGCATCGTGGCGTGTGATTACTGGGCAAACGTAGCCCCGGGGGCGATCAGCTGCTTTGCGATGGGCGCGCCGTGCCCAGTGCCTGGTCGCGCCTACGGGCGTGGATACCATGAGATCTACGAGAACCAGACGGACTTCCTCGACCGCACGTTCAACGCCATCGTTTACCGGAACAAGATGCACGCGAATCCTCCGGGATTTCTGCTCGAGAGCGCATTCAAGGATGCCGCCGCGGTAAAGAACTTCCTCATTGCTCCCGGGAAGCTGCACAAGCTCCGGCAGGATGCGTTCGACGCCAAGCAGGCGCTGCAGTTTGTCGAGATCCCCGACTTGGATGCGCGCACGTGGCAAATCCTCGAGCTTGTGATGCAAATGGCGCAGGTGCGAAGCGGCGTCACCGGTGCCGCACAAGGTGCACTGACCAATCTGCCGGCGAACGGCACGGCCACTGGCGTTCAGTCGATCATGCTCTCGGGATCGGTGCTCCACAAACTCCCGATCGAGGCGGTGAAAGACGGGCTCGAAGATGCGCTCAACATCCTGGCGACTGTCCTCTACGCGAATCAGGACAAGGACGAGACGTTCACGTTCATGGAGGGAGATGCGACCGAGCTTCTCACGTTGTCGTCGCAGAGCGTGAAGGGCCTGAAGCTCAACATCCGTCTGCTCCTCACCCGCCTGCACGAGAAAGACAGGCTGGAGACCGCGAAGACGGCGATCGAATCGATCCTCACCTATCTCAACAGCATCCCGGAGGCCGATAAGAACCAGATCCGCCCGCTCTTTGTCCAGGTGCTCAAAGCGCTGCGCATCACTGGCGCAGATGGACTCCTTCGCGATGGGATTCCACCGGATCCCAATGCCCAAGAGCCGCAACTCGAACGCTTCACCGAGTCGCTCAATTACAAAGACGTGCCGGAGGACATCAAACGCCAGATGGAAATCGCGGCCGGGTATCAGCCATCCCAGATGCCACCACCGGCAGAGACCGGATCGGGCGAGCCACCGGCACCCCCGGCCCCAGCGGCACAGCCGGGCCGTCCTGAGAACGCTCTATGAAATCGACCGAAGAACGCATCGTGGCCATTGTGGCCGATAACTCCGGCATCCCAGTCAGCGCCATCAAACCCGAATCCCATTTCGCAGAGGATCTTGGCATGGACTCCCTCGACATCGTCGAAGCAACACTCTCTGTTGAAGAGGAATTCGACATCACACTTCCGATTGAGGAATCGGACGACTTCAAAACTGTCGCGGACCTCATTGCGGCTGTGGAAAAACACGCTCGATGAAAGGTTGGATTGGAATCGATCTCGACGGCACGCTGGCTGAATACGAAGGCTGGCAAGGCGCCCACCACGTCGGGGCGCCGGTGCCACGCATGCTGGAGCGTGTAAAAAGTCTTCTTGCCAGCGGCGAGGATGTTCGCATTTTCACCGCCCGGGTCGGCCCTCAAAAAGACGTGAACGATACGATTCGTGCCCGTGAAGCCATAGATGCATGGGCGCTTGTGCACCTGGGCCGGACACTTCCGATCACGGCCACAAAGGATTTTGCCTGCCGTGCGATCTACGATGACCGCGCCGTGCAGGTGCTCCCGAATACGGGGATCTGCATTTCCGAGGTGGTAGAAAGCGCTGCGCAGGCCTTGGAGGCCCTGAAGTCTGGCGACGTTCAGGCAGCGGAGGCACGCCTCGAGGAGTTCAACGCCATGCTGGCCATCTGCAACCGATGAGCGACGTCGAACAACTTCGTAAAATGGCTGAAGAGGCGGCGGCGCGCCTGGGGGAACACGCATCGGCCGTCCAGATCCTTATCTCTCTTCCTGCGGCCGGAGGAGGCACGGTCTCGATCAAGAAAGGCGTCGGCGATTGGTATGCCCGGCAGGGCCTCGCGCATGAGTTCATTATGGCCGACCAGGCGCAAGAGATCGCCCATGCCATCCACGATTCGACGCAATGAGCATCACGCGCGAACAAGCAGAAGAGGCAACGCGGCTTTTCGGGTGGTGCCACGAGCTTCAGCACAGCGAGGCCTTCGCGCAGGTTGTTCTCTCCTACGTCGAGGAACGAGAGGAAGAGCACGACCGGCTTGGAACGGATGTTTCCCGCCCGCCGGCCGAGCGCGCCGAGCATCACCGCGCCCTCAAGCTCGCCCGCGAGATCATCGGGCATAAGTCCACGCCGGGGCTCATCGCCCGACGCAAGGCGGAGGCCGAGGAGATCCTGCGCCAGTGGAAAGCGCAGAACGGCCAGAGCGACTCAGTGATTCTTCCCGACGCGTTGAGTTAAAGATTTTTCTTGCGCTCCGTGCATGGCGCATCAGGGCACGCTGCCAATGGACGGCACCGTCATAGAAACGCAGGCGCCCGGGGCGGAAAGTTCCGAGCGGCAATTCGTGGACCCGGAAAGCGCTACACCGGAGCAACTCCGGGATGCGATGAACAACCCCGACAAGTTCACGTTCGAAAAACCCGAGGAATCCGGAGATCCCGGCTCGGTAACAACTGACGAGAAGCCGGACGATAATCCCGGCGAGCAGCCCCCGGGGACCGTCAAAGATCCGGACGAGGACGAGCATTCGGCGCCGGTGAAAAACCGCGTCAAGGTTCGCATCGCCCATCTGAGCGAAGCCGAGCGCGACGTGATGTTGCGCGTGTCGAAGGGTTCGCGCCTCGCCGATGCCCAAGCGTCGGTTGTCGAAGACCTCGTTCGTGGAGGCAAGAGCCTTTCTGAGGCAGAGGCGGAAGTCTATGGCAAGCCGGGCCGCAAGGTGGCTTCTGAGACTACGAAACCCGAGGTAACGAAGACGGAGACTCAGAAGACAGAGACCACCGATCCCGTTGCCAGTCTGGAGGGAGAACTCGCCACGTTGAAAGCCAAGCTCGCCGAGGCCCGCGCTGCCTACAAGGTCGATGAGATCGAGGAGATCCGCGACCAGATCGAGGAGAAGCGCTGGGCGATCCGCGAAGCAAAAGAGAGCGCCAGCCGCGCTGCCGAGGAACAGCAGCGGGAGACCCTGACCAGCCGCGATCGCGCTGTGCAAGCGGCCACAGCCGAGGCCACCACCCTCTTTCCCGATGCTGCGGTCGAGGGCACCGAACTTTTTGAAGAAATCGCCGATGCGGTCGAAGACCTGCGGGAGACAAATCCCGCGTTTTTCGACAACCCGCGTTGGCCCGTCATCTTAGCGGCCGAAAAGGCCGCAATCCTTGGTATTCCATCCACCAAGGTCAAAGGGGGAGCAAATCCCCAACCAGGGGAAAAACAGCCGGCTCCGGCGCCAAGGAAGGCGACGCGACCGGTCGTCCCCGCGTCTGGCACGTCCGGCGGCGGCACCACCACCCAAAAAACCGCCGAACCGGCGGACATGGAGGCCGAACTCGCGGCCGCCGGCAACGACCCTGAGAAGCTTCTCTCCATCGTGCGCAAGTACGGTGTGAAAGGCTCTCCCACGATGTCGATCGCCGACGCGTTCGCAGTCCAGCCGTAGGTGTCCACTGGCAAGGCAAAACCGGAACTCCGTGGGTAACACCCCGGAGCCAACGCCATGTCAAATATTGCCAACATCAATGCACTGACTCAGGCCGTCGCGACCGCTCAAAGCAGCAAAGTCGTAGGCGAAGCCTTCAGCCGGCTCCTGATGGTCATGAGCACGACGAAAGACGTGTTCGGCCAGATGGAGGGCCCCGAAGGGTCCAGAAAACCCTTCATCAAGAAAACGGAACTCTCGGCCGGTGCCAAGCAGACCGTGCACTTCAGCGTCTCCGCCAACGCCGGGCACATGCCCCGCCGCGGTGAGCAGAAGCTCCAGGGCAAGGAAGAGCGCCTGCGCATGAGCTCGTTCAACGTCAAGGTGGACATCGTCCGCCATGCCATCGGCATGAACGAGAAGGTGAAGCAGTTCCTCGCCGCGGGCTACACCCTCGAAGAGGCCTACCAGAACATCCTCTCGGATCACCTTGGCCGTTTCAAGGAGACCGACATGAAGATGGCCCTGCGCAACAAGGCCACCGGCGCGAACACCGTCCGCCCGAACAACAAGGCCAGCGTGGACGAGCTTTCCAGCGCCGACGTGATCAATACGTCTGTGCTCGGCGAGGCCCTCGGCAACCTGACCATGCTGGGCGCGAAGGAGATCGAGATCAACAAGTCGAAGGTCGGCGCGGATGTCCTCCGTTTCCTCATCTTCGGCACGGTCAACAGCCTGAACCCGCTCAAGACCAACTCCCAATACCTCGCGGCCGTGCAGAATGCCGGTCTGCGTGGCGACAACAACACCATCTTCTCGGGTGGGTTTGTGGATTGGGACAACATGGGCATCTTCCATCAGAACATCGTCGATCCGGACGCGGAAGGTCCGATTGGCGATCCGCTCGAGGCCCGCGCCCTTCTGGGCGAGGCTGTCGCAGCCGACACCACCGCCATTGAGATCAAGGGCGGCGGGCTCGCAGGCGAAGCGGAAGAGGCCTATTACTTCCGGTGGTTCTACGGGTTTGATTACCCGTGGACGGAAGGCCAGCCGGCCGCGCCCGACAGTGGTGAATACTACTTCATCATCTACAACACGACGGGTGCGGATCGCGGGAAGTTCGGCGTCTACAAATACGTCGGCACTGGCAATAGCGGCCAGCGCATCACGATCGCAAACCGCCTCGGCGCTGCCGCGTCGGGTATCCGTGTGACGGAACTGGCCGGGCAGACGTGGGATTCCTCCAAGCACACCGATGCTCACCCGGCGGGATCGATGATCATCCAGGTCAACTCCCGCTGCGTGCCCGTGTGCACGCTCTTCGGCCTCGGTGTTGCCTCGGGACTCCGCGCCTATGGTGCGATCCCGATGCAGCGCATCTCCCAAGTCGAGGACTACGGCTTCGACAAGGGCATGGGCTACCTGTCCATCTACGGTCAGGACGTCGCCAAGGACACCAACAACCAACCCCGGCACTACACCAAGATCGAGTGCGCCTACAAGGTGCCGGGAATCAGCCTGCCGGTCATCACCGACTAAGAGCAGTGCAACCCTTCGGGGGGCTCGGGGAAACCCGGGCCCCCTCCCCTTTCCAAACCATGAAAATCCATCTCATCATTCGCGACTTGGGCGGTGCCCAGCCGGTCATCACCATCAATGGGACTACCGGCGGCCTGTATCCCTTCATCTGGGACGCCAAGCGCTCTGCGCACGTCCGCTCCTACGACCTTTCCACGCCCGAGGGCTACAAGGCCTTCCGCATCGAGCAAGAGGCGATCTTGAACCAAAGGCTGCAATGGCCTGTGCTCGTGGATGGCACGCCCGGGGAGACTGTGCCCGCGGATGTTGAGACTCTTCGCACCGAACTCGCCGCGACCGTCACCGAGCGCGATGCGCGCGCCAGCGAGGTCGAGGAATTGACTCTGAAACTCGCCAACGAGGAGAAAGGCCGGAAGCAGGCCGAAGAGGGCCTGGCGGCAGCCGCCGCGCGGGCGAAGCTCCTCGAGGATCAACTCTCCGGCATTGAGAAGGCAGCGGAGACAGTCCTTCCCGCAGATAAACGCTCTCGCAAGCGGTGAGAACTCTGGCCGACATCGCCGAGACGTGTCTGGATTACACCGACCTCTCGTCGGGAGGATCGGCGCTGTCCACGGCCACCGATCGCCAGAAGGCGACCATTTGCCGTTGCATCACCGGGGCTCTGCAAGAGCTCCATGGCCTGCGGCCGGAGGCCTTTCGAATCCGCCGGGCGATCGCCCTTCCGGCGCCGGAGACGATTTCCGCCACGCTTACGGCCGGTTCCACATCGGCCACCTTTGCGACGACTCGCGATCTCCGCGGCTGTTCGTTCCGAAACGGAGACGCCTGGAACCAAGTCGCAGCGGCAGCGGCATCCCCAGGGAATGCCATTGTCCAACCGTGGACAGGAACGACAGGAACGCATGCGCTCACGATCTACGGGGATGCAACGCTGCTCGGGTCGGATCTCTGGACCGTTACCGGTGACGTTCACCTCGAGGGATTCGGCCAACTCCGGCCGTGCCCGGATCGCACAACCTACACCGCATACCGCGATGAGCTTTGGGCCATGGATTACGGCCGCCGTCCGCCCTCGCTCTCCCGCCCTCGCTGGCGCGGAATGCCGGAAGCCTGGTGGGTGGAAAGCGCCACACTCGCAGGTGCCCGCAACCAGCTTTACCTCCGCTTCGCTCCCGTTCCGGATCGATCGTATTCGGTCTCCTTCGATGTTGGCCTCTCGCCGCGCGAGATCGTCGTGACCGACCTTTCCAACAACACAATCTCCCTGCCAGTGCCAGCGGATTTCTATGATTCGATCCTGATTCCGTTCGTGCTCCAGCGGTGGACCGGATCACCGTGGTTTCGCAACGCGGAGGCCCAGCAGGAGATCGCCCGGCAATACAAAGTTGCCAAGGCACTGCTCTACGACACGGATCCGCAAATGCAGTCGGGCTCAGAAATCGTTGTCGCCATCCGATAATGTCCCTTCCGGCCTCATACCTCATCGATCAACTCCGCCAGCTGGCCGGCAAGGCCCGCGTGTCAGACGAAGGCGGGACGAAGAAAATCGAACGCGTCGCTCGCTTCCCAAAAGATAACTGGGAACTCGCGATCCACACGCCGGATCAAGAGGATGCAGAGTGCCTTCTGGTCGACCAGATTAAGCTCAAGGAAGACGGCCAGTTCGTTGAAGTCTATCGCGTTTACCTCAAGCTCCCTGGAAACACTCTTACTGGCTCAATAATAACTCCAGATGGTCAAGTCGCTACAGTAACGCGCAAAAAGGTCCATCCTTCGACTACTATCGCTGCGGTCGGCGCAACGGTGGTTTCCAACGCGATCCAACCCGAGAATAATGGTGTTTCGACTCAGGAGACCGTTACGGTTCCGTCGGTCTTCCCCGAAAACCGCCACTCAAGGTCGCGTCCATCGGACGTCCCGTCTGTTTTTGCAGATTCCATCCAAGAGGTTACTACGTCTCAGGTCACAGAGGGCGACGCGAGTGCTCCGACGGCCCTAACAGCAGGCGTAATTGCCAAGTCGGAACAGCAACTCACAGTCCATAAAAAACGGATCGATGTTACGACTCAGGAAGGTAGTAATATGCCGATTATTCGGCTGGGGCAAGAGTATGATCGGACGACCGGTATCATCATTCCATACGAAGAGGTCCTCGACACACCTAGCGCGTTGCTCGGGACTTCTGCCGATGTCGGCCCGCTATCACAGTTCCGCGCAAGGGGTCGGAGATACCTCAACAACTCGTCTCAACTCGCGGG
>CAZSMN010000027.1:0-19129 GCA_964607615.1 uncultured Chthoniobacterales bacterium
GCTTTCCCACCTTCTGGGGTCCGGGTTATGACTGGGCGCCCGATCACAACTGGGGCGGCTCGGGCATGATCGGCCTGCAGGAAATGCTCCTCCAGACGGTTGGCGACGAGATCCGCCTTTTCCCGGTGTGGCCGAAGGATTGGGATGTCGATTTCAAGCTCCACGCCCCGCGTGCGACGACCGTGGAAGTCTCCTACCGCGGAGGAAAAATCGAACGTCTTGTTGTGCTTCCTGAGTCGCGACGCAAAGATCTCGTGATCAGCCCCCCGTTCAATAACTGAATTCCAAGCCCCCTCTGTTTGACAATCCCATGAAACAGCTTTTCACCTTCCTGCTTCTCCCCTTGATGTTTCTGCCGTCTCCCGCCCGTTCTGCCGATGATGCCGCCGCCGGACAGGCCGCAGCCCTCGGGCAGTCGAAGCAGCAGTCGGGTTCGCAGAACACCCACCCGGACGCTCAATGGTTCCCTGAAGTCGGACTCGGTCTCTTCATCCACTGGGGTGTCGCATCGCCCCGCGGTTCCGGCGACCTCTCATGGGCCATGCTGGCCAACAAGCCGTGGCGAGATAAGACCATCACGCCGAATGCCTACTACGCCACCATCAACGACTGGAAGCCCGACAACGTCGACTACGACAAAATGCTCGCGGCTGCCAAGGCGGCCGGATTCGGCTATGCGGTCATGGTGACGAAGCACCACGATGGCTTCACGTTGTGGCCGTCCGAAGCCGGCGATCTCGGAACGAAATACAGCTTCGGCGGACGTGATTTTGTCCGTGAGTTCACCGACGCCTGCCGCAAGCACGGGCTCAAGGTCGGTCTCTACTATTCGCCTCCCGACTGGTGGTTCGATCGTGCGTATAAGAATTTCAATTTTGCCGGTAAGCCTGCGCTCGGGATGGATCATGAGCCGGTCGAGCTTCCGAAGAAGCCGGCCGACCACGAAGCGCGTCGTGCCGCCCTTGTTCGCACACAGGTCACCGAGCTCCTCACGAACTATGGGAAGATCGACCTTCTCTGGTTCGACGGCGGCTGGGGCGAGATCCCGAACGCCGAGGTCCGCCGCCTCCAGCCGGGCATCGTCATCAACAAGCGCAATGGCGGCCACGGCGACTATGGCGACAGCGAGGTCACCTTTCCCTCGAAGCGCTTCGAGAGCTGGTTCGAAACCTGTTCCACCTGCTGGCCGTCGCGCAAATGGGCCTACACGACAGAGTATGGGTTCGATACCGCGCCGCTGGCTCTCACCAAGCTCGTGCTCCTTCGCGCCTGGGGTGGCAACCTGCTGGCAAACCTCGGCCCGAAAGGCGACGGAACCGTCCCTCCGGAGGCTCTTGCCTGCTGGTCCGATATGCAGAAATGGATGAAGCACAGCGGGGAATCTGTCATCGGGACGCGTGGCGGACCCTGGCCGGAAGAGGCCAACATACCCATCACCACGCGGCCGGGCGCCGCCTACCTGCACTTCCTACCCGCCCTTCCCGAGCGTTATCCGAATACGCCGCAGGACGAGAAAAAGTATGCCCTTACGAAACAGATCCTGCCCTCTCTGCCGGCTCCGGTTACGACCGCCGTTTGGAAGAGCGCCCCGCGTCCCAGCCGTGTGATATCGCTCCGCACGAGTGAGGCGATCCCGTTCCAGTATGAGAACGAAACCCTGACCGTCCCCCTGCCTGCCGCGTTGCAAAATTCCGGCACGGTCGAAGTTCTGAAAGTCCAACTCGCGCCTGAGACGCCTTAGCTGCGCCTTTTCCCCAAAATGTTTACCGCCGTCCGCAATGTCCTCCTGATCGCCTTCGCCGCCATTCCGTTGGCTCAGGCTGCGAACCCGTTTTTGCCCGGCTGGGAATACATTCCCGACGGCGAGCCGCGTGTCTTCGGGGACCGTGTCTATCTCTATGGATCGCACGACCGTGCCGGCTCGAAGGAATTCTGCGACACCATTCTCCGCGTCTGGTCCGCCCCGCTGGCTGACCTGAATACGTGGACCGATCACGGAATCATCTTCAGCACCCGAACGGTGGACGGCCATGCCGATGATGTGCCGTGGTCCGACAACAACCTCTACGCGCCGGATGTGGTTGAGAAGGACGGGCGTTACTACCTCTTCGCCCAGATCGTCGGAGCGCCCTGCGCGGTTGCCGTCAGCGACTCTCCCGTCGGTCCGTTCCGCTTGGTTTCGCAGATCAAAAAGCCGGAAGGCTCACCGATGGATTTCGGCGGCTGGTCGCAATACTTCGATCCCGGAGTCCTCGTGGACGATGATGGCAAAGTTTACATCTACTGGGGTGGAGGCAGCTCCCACATGGCGCAGCTCAATCCGGACAATATGACCGAGATTCTGCCGGATACCTACCAGGCGAACATTCTCCCGACCACGCCGCCCTTCAACTACCAGGAGGGGCCTTCACCGCGAAAAATCAACGGCCTCTACTACCTCGTTTTCGCCGCCGGAAACGACCTTTCCTACGCCACGAGCGACTCCCCGACCGGTCCCTTCACCTACCGCGGCGTCATCGTGAGCCACAGCGGCGACGCCCCGGGTGGCAACATCCACGGCGGCTTGGCCAAACTGAACGGCCAGTGGTATATCTTCTATCACCGCATGACCCATAACACGGTCTTCTCCCGCCGGGCCTGCGTCGAGCGTGTGACAATCCAGCCGGATGGCAGCATCCCGAAGGTGGAGCAGACGTCGCTTGGCTTCCAGACGAGCCTCGATCCCTACCAGACCACTCCGGCCGATATCGCCTGCGTGCTGAGAGGCGGCAACTACGTCACGGAGCTCGACCGCGACACGCGTCCGGTGGTACACAACCGGAACGGCAGCGTCATAGGATTCCGATACTTCGATTTCGGCGACCCCTCCGCGCTGTCGCTCTCTCTCCGCATCCGTGGCGGCGAGGCACCCTGCCGCATCAAAGTGCAGTCCGCCCTTCCGGGCGGGGATCCGGTCGATATGGGAGAGATCGAAATCAATGCGGATCCGTCAGGAGGATGGCGGGAGGTTTCCACAGAGGTGACTCCCGTCTCCGGCCGCGCGGCGATCTTTTTCAAGTTTGTCTCAGACTCTCCGGACCAGACCCTCTGCGACCTGCTCTCCTTCCGCTTCCAGAAGAAAAAGTAAACCCGGTCGCTGTACCGGTTCGGAAGCGACGGTTCCTTTGACTCCGTGAAGCTGCTAACTGCTATCGTTGGCGTCCGGGAGGTTTCGGCTCCGGTGTCAGTCGCTGATCAAAGGCAAAAGCGATCGGCTTCCCTATCCTTAACCGTTGAAAACCTGGGTGTGCGGGATTGAGTAGGAAGTTTGATTCCGCCGGAATCACCACGCTGGGCACCCGAAGCACAACCGACGTTCCCCCGCGAACCCACGCGTCGCCCAGCCTCATGGTGGCGAGTGGTGCCGGGTAGCTCTTCCAGTTTCTTGGGAGCTTGCTGACATCGGCCACCATGTCGTCATCGACTTCCACAGGAAATGCGACATAGCCGAGATCGATAAGATCGTTCGGGTCCGCGGTATGAACGAGAATCTCCAAGGCCGCGAGGGATTGCGTGCCGGCGGCGTAAACGACGGGAGTGCCGGGGGAGTTCCAGCGCCCGCCATTCGCCGCCGCGCCCTCTCCTGAGAACGCATTCCGCAAGTGCTGCTTCGTACAAATCCTCCAGACCGTGATCACGAAAAAACTCCGTGCTCGATCCGGCCCAACAGCCTTTCAGCTTCACGCGCGCCCGGTTCTGTCGAGGCAAAGTCGAATGGGGTCTGTCCGCCCAGAGCGCGGTTCGGAGAGAAAAGCCAGCGGCGGGCTTTATCTTTGCCATGGAAAACGTCCGACGCCCGGCAATAGAGCCTCGCAAGCCTCAGGAGCCTCTCCGACTCATCGGACTTCAAACGCTCGCCAAGCTGTTTCCGTCTCATGAGCGTCCTGATCGGCACACTGATGATCTGTGAAAGCCGTTCGGGTGAGATGGCAAGGGCTTCACGCAGGCGGAAAAACAGATCGACGGGAAGTCCGCGGCGGATCTCCCTGTCCATCAGCGCGTCATCAAAAACCCGTTCAGGGCTCAAAAGAGCGAATGCCATAATGCATAGACTACAATGCCATATGGCATTTTGTCAAAACCGGAAGACGCGGGCTGCGGCGACGCGTCACGGTTCCCGTAGGGCTACTCCCGCGGGCGGTAGGTGAAGGTTTCGAAGCGTGCGACGCTGGATGGCTCCGTGCCGTGGGACGTCGCATACACCGCGACGTAGGTACCGGTGAATCCGCCGGCCATCTCGGTGGAGAGAAATCTGGTTTCCATCCGGCCCACGTTCAGTCGCGCGTCTCCCTCGCCGGCAAAGAAGTTCATATAAACCTCATCCGCTTCGATCGACAGCGCCACCGGGCCGGATGTGGGGCAGGGAACAGAACACTCGTTCGTCAGCGATCCGCAGGTTTTGCGGAAGACGATGACACGCTGTCCGTCGCGCTGGGCGATGGCGATTTCCGCGTGATGCCGCTCGTTCATGTAAATGGTGAGGCCGGCCTCCGCGTTACCCGCGGGATCAAAATCCAAATGCGTTTCGCAGAAAGCGCGGTGATGCTGCAGACGCCGCCCGACCCACGCCTTCGGCCCGTTGCCGTCGAGATCGCACGGTAGGCACCGTAGCGTGAGGGCTCCGTTTTCTATCGACCAGCTGCCCTCGACAGGGTTCCGGCAGAAGTTCCATTCCAGGCCAAGATCCGGCCCAACGAAATCCTCGCGGGAGGGCATGGGCGTGACAGGCGTAGTCGCCACGTCCCGGGCGGTCGCCATTTCCAGCTCCACCGGATTTCCCCCATTCACGACCGGCCATCCGTCGTCAGGCCATGTCACCGGAGCCAGAAACGTTTCGCGTCCAAGGTGGTGATACGGCGGATATCCCGAATGCCGGACCCCGAGAAAGACCATCCACCAGTCGCCGCGCGTATCCTGAAAGAGATCGGCATGCCCGGTGGACTGGATCGGACTCATCAGGCTCCGGTGGGTGAGGATCGGGTTGTGCGGGCACGGTTCGTAGGGTCCCTCGATCTTCCGGCTGCGTGCGACCGTCACGATGTGGCCGAACTCCGTTCCGCCCTCCGAGATGAGGAGAAAATACCAGCCGTCTTTCTTATAGATGTGCGGGCCTTCCGGATACTTGCCGCCCGTCCCGCCCCAGATCCATGTCGGTTCGGGATTGCGGAGCGCGCCGGTTGTCAGATCGACGGCATTCAGACAAATGCCGGGCGGATGCCCTTCCATCGTGAGTGAGGTCGTGATCCACACTTGCCCGTCATCGTCCCGGAAAAAGCTCGGATCAATGCCGCCCTGTGCCACGCGCACGGGATCCGACCATTCGCCGCAGGGATCGTCCGCCCAGACGAAGAAATTTCCGAGCCCGGTCGTGTCGGTCGTCACCATGTAGAAACGACCGTCGTAATGGCGGATCGTCGGCGCAAAGATCCCTCCCGACGAATACGCGCCGGTGAGATCGATCTGCGACTTCCGCGTCAGGCAGTGCCCGATCTGCTCCCAGTTCACGAGGTCGCGGCTTCGGAAGATCGGAACGCCCGGGAAATACTCGAACGAACTTGTAACGAGATAAAACGTGTCCCCGACACGGCACGCGCTGGGGTCGGGGTAAAAGCCCGGGAGGATGGGGTTTTGATACGTCATGCTCCTGCCTACTTCGCGCGATGGGGGGACGTCCATTCCGATTGATCCCGTCGCCGCACGTCCGCTCTTTTCCTACACAAACTCGGCAGAGACACGCACGCGCCGGCATTTGCGCTTTTCCCCCTTATGGCAAAAACTCCTTTTTCCCGCAGGGGCCCGCGCCCACTCCGTCTTAATCGAATGCGCTCTATGTTCCACCCGAAATCCTTCCTCCTCGCCAGCCTCATGGCGGCTTCTCCTCTCCTTGCTGCGACGAACCCCGGCCAGCCGCGCGTGGAGGTGAACTGGCCGGAGTTTCTCGGCCGCATGGACATGGTCTGGGAACAGCTTCCGCGCCAGTGGAACGAAGGCGTCTTCATCGGGAACGGACAGCTCGGCATCATGGCCACGGCCACGCTGCAGGATAACCGCTTCGACTTCTACCTCGGCCGCGTGGACGTGACCGATCACCGGATGGCGCCCGATCGCAAGACCTCGCGCGGCGTTCCCGGGGCCAGCGTGATGCATGATTTTCCGCGCCTCGACATCGGCCGCCTCGTCCTGCGTCCGGCGGGAAAAATCAAGGATGGCTCGATGCGGATGGACCTGTGGAATGCCGAGATGACGGGCACGATCATCACCGATCTCGGCGAGCTCAAAATCCGCGCCGTCACGCTGCGGGACCGGATGGTGCAGGCCATCGAAGTCACCTCGACCGAGAAGGATGCCTCCGGCGCACCGGCGGCATGGAAATGGGAGTTTCTTCCCGGGAATCCCGCTTCGCCGCGCGAGCAGGTGTTTCCCGGATCAAAGAAGGACTACGTGACCAATCCGCCTCCGGTCGTGAAGACGCTCGATGGTGTTCCTGTCTGCGTTCAGTCCCTCCTGGCGGGCGGCGACTACGCGACCGCCTGGCTGGAAAAACCGGCCGTCGGGGGCCGGAGTTCGGTCCTCTACGTCACGACGGCCAACGAGGTGCCCTCAGCGGACAAGTCCGCTCCGCTGGCGGTCGCTGATGTGAAGTCCGCCGCCGCGGCCGGCCTGCCGGCCCTGTTGAAGCCGCACCGCGAGTGGTGGCATGCTTTTTATCAGCGGACGTTCCTGACCATCCCGGATGCGCAGTTGGAGGCCTTTTATTGGATCCAGCTCTACAAGCTGGCCTCGGCTTCCCGCCCTGATGCTCCGCCCATGGACAACATGGGGCCGTTCAACCGCGTCACGCAGTGGCCGGGCCTCTGGTGGAACCTCAACGTCCAGCTCGCCTACTGGATCACCTATGCCGGCAACCATCCCGATCTCGGCCAGAACCTCATTACCGAGATCGACACGAACTTTGACGGGCTTCTGGCCAGCTTCGCGAAAAAACCCGGCAAGCTCGGGGATTTCGCCTGGGTCATGCACAACTACTGGCTCCACTACCGCTATCTCGGGGATTGGAAGACGCTTGGCACGCAGTGGCTGCCGAAGGCGAAGGCGGTCTTTGAGGCGTATCGTCCGCTCCTGAAACCCCAGCCGGACGGCCGCATCGCGCTCGCGCCGTCGGAGTCACCGGAATACGAAGGCTTCCGGAATTACCCGGACTCCAACTACAACCTCGCGCTCCTTCGCTGGCTGCTCGGCGCAATGATCGACGTGGACGCCCGCTCCGGCCAGGCACCGAGCCCTGAGGCCGCCGAGTGGAAGCAGACTCTCGCCGCGCTCGTCCCCGCTCCGGTGGACGATAACGGCCTCATGATCGGATCGAACCAACCGGTCAACAAATCCCACCGGCACTACTCGCACCTCATCGGCCTGTATCCGCTTTTTGTTTTCAGCCCCGACAATCCCGCCGATCGCGAGCTGCTGATCAAAAGCGTGCGCCACTGGCATCACATCGGCGAGGGCAAGGAATTGACCGGCTATTCCTTCACCGGAGGGAGCTCGCTTTATTCCACGCTCGGCCTCGGCGACGAGGCGTACGAAATGCTGAAGACGTTCCTTAACGGAAAGATCGGCATCAGCGCTCTGGCATCGAATACGATGTATCTCGAAAGCGGCGGGCTCAATCCCACGCTTGAGACTCCGCTCACCACCGCTGCGGCCACGATTGAGCTCCTGCTTCAGAGCTGGGGCGGCAAGATCCGGGCCTTCCCGGCCGTGCCCGCCGCGTGGGCGGACTCCGCCTTTTACCGACTCCGCGCGCAGGGTGGTTTTCTGGTCAGCGCCATGCGCACCAAGGGAAAGACGGCATGGGTCTCGATCGAGAGCGAGGCCGGCGAACCCTGCGTGCTCAAGGTGCCCGATTGGAGCGGCCTGCCCGCCGTCATCGCCGCCCGGCGCATGCTCGTGAAGCAGATCGCCCCCGGCGAATATCAGATCGACCTGCGCCGTGGTGAACAGGTCCTCCTGGCCCCGCAGGGAACCAGCCCCAACCCTGTCATCCGCCCGCTCCCGGCCGCCGATCAGAACATCTACGGCGTGAAGCGTGGACGCGAGATCAAGGGGCGCCAGCTCTGGCCCGAACGCCCGCTTCCCACGCCAACGCCGGAACCCACGCCAGCGGCGACCCCGCAATGACGCTCATTGTAAAAATCCATCACCGACCTGTGCGCATCACCCTCATCACTCTCCTGCTCGCCGCGCAGGCGTTTGCAGCTAACCCCGCTTCCACGGTGCTCTTCAGCGATCAGCCGGTGAAACGATGGGATCGTCAGGGCTATCCCATCGGCAACGGGCGACTGGGTGCCGTCACGCTCGGCGGCGTGAAGGAGGAAGTTGTTCAGTTTAACGAAAACAGCCTCTGGTCCGGAGCCAACAACTGGGACGGCAAATACGACCTCGGCGACCTGGGATTCGGCACCTACAAGAATTTCGGACGATTTCGTGTGGCGTTCTCGGGCGGTACGAAAATCGACTCGCCGAGCGGTCACGCCAAAGGCAACGGCCAACCCATCGACAACTCATCGGATGAAAAGCCGGCGACCAAATGGTGCATCGAGAAACCGGGCGAACAGGTCCAGTGGCAGATCTCCCTTCCCGAACCCACGGTTGTCCGGAATTACGCGCTCACCAGCGCCGATGACATGCCGCCTCGTGATCCACAGAACTGGGTGCTGGAAGGCTCCAATGATGGCAGGGAATGGAGCGTCGTGGACCGGCAGAAGCTCGCGTCGCCCCTTAAGAACCGCCACGAACGCGTGCAGTTCATCATCACGTCACCCAAGGCCTGGAAACACTACCGCTTCACCTTCGCCACTCCGGACTACAGCTTTTTTCAGGTAGCGGAAATCTCGCTCGACGGAATTCCTGCCGTCGCGACGGATGCCGTGAATTATCGCCGCGCGCTTGATGTGACCACCGGCCTGGTCAGCACGAGCTTCACCCGGCACGGAATCACCTACTCCCGCGAGTGCTTTGCCAGCCACCCCGACCAGGCGGTTGTCTTCCACTATCAGGCGAGCAAGCCCCATTCCCTCAATGGACGCATCTCGCTGGAATCCGCGCACAAGGCCCCGACCACAGCGGATGCAAACGGACTGTCTTTTGCAGGAACGCTGCCCAACAATCTCCGCCACGCGGCGGGCCTGCGGGTGCTTCCCGTCGGCGGCTCCGTCCGCGTCGAGGGAGAAACGCTGGTCTTCGAGAAGTGCGACTCCCTTGTGCTTTTGCTCAACGCCCGCACCGACTACAAGCCGGACTTTGCGGCCGGTTGGCGGAGTCAGGACAACCCGCTGCAGGTTTTGCAGAAGGAACTCGATGCCGCATCGGCAGAATCCGTGACCGCCCTGAAGCTCGCTCACGTGAAGGATCTCAAGAGCCTGCTCGACCGGGCCTCGGTTGATATCGGCACCACCGATCCCGCCACGGCCGCACTCACCACCGCCGCGCGCAAAAAGCTCTATGCGGATGGCGGCACCGATCCCGATCTGGAGGAACTCGTTTTCCATTTCGGCCGCTACATCCTTGCCTCGTGCTCGCGGGCCGGTGGGCTGCCCGCCAACCTGCAAGGCCTGTGGAACGACTCGAACAACCCCATGTGGGCGTCCGACTACCATAACAACATCAACGTGCAGATGAACTACTGGCTGGCCGAAACGACCAACCTCTCGGAATGCCACCGTCCGCTCGTCGACTTCATCCTCGCGCAAGCGGAGCCTTGCCGTATCGCCACACGGAAGGCCTTCGGCGACACGATCCGGGGCTGGACCGCGCGCACCAGCCAGAACATCTTTGGCGGCAACGGATGGGAATGGAACATACCTGCCAGCGCGTGGTATGCCATCCATGTCTTCGACCACTGGTCGTTCACCCGCGACAACGCGTTTCTGGAATCCACAGCGTTGCCCGTGCTCAAGGAAATCTGCGAACTCTGGGAGGACAGGCTCAAAGCACTTCCGGACGGAACGCTTGTTGTTCCGAGCGGATGGTCTCCGGAACACGGCCCCCGCGAAGATGGTGTGATGCATGACCAGCAAATCATCTGGGAGCTTTTCCAGGACTACATCGAAGCCTCCGACGCGCTCGGAAAACCGGATCCCTACCGCGCAACGGTCGCTGACATGCAGAGCCGCCTCGCACCCAACAAAATCGGCAAATGGGGCCAGCTTCAGGAGTGGCAGACCGACCGCGACGATCCCGATAACCAGCACCGGCACACCTCCCATCTCTTCGGAGTCTACCCCGGACGCCAGATCGGCCGCACCAAAACCCCGGACCTCGCGAAGGCGGCGACCCTCTCATTGCTCGCCCGCAGCGGAGCGTATGGGAAGAATGCCGGCAAGCCGTTCACGGTAGACTCGACGGAAGGCGACAGCCGCCAGTCCTGGACATGGACATGGAGATGCGCCCTCTGGGCCCGCCTGGGTCAAGGGGACAATGCCGCCCTGATGCTCCGCGGCCACCTCACCCACAGCACCTTCGAAAACCTCTACGCGTTCTGCCTCGGCGATGTCTTCCAGATCGACGGAGTGCTTGGCATGCCGGGGGCAATCACAGAAATGCTCATGCAGTCCCACGAAGGCCACATCGAAATCCTGCCCGCCGTTCCGTCCGCATGGGCGAAGCAAGGAAGCTTCCGAGGCCTTCGCGCCCGTGGCGGATTCGTTGTCGACTGTGAATGGAAGGACGGCAAAGTCACAGCCCTCACCGTGCATTCCAATACCTCCAAAACAGCCAAAGTATCGATGAACGGAGTGTCCCACGACGTCAAAACCGTTCCGCTAACCCAATAGCTCCTCCACGCATCCCTTCCGTGTATGGAATGGGGTCGAAGGGAAGCGGCCGGGGCATTCGATCAGTGTTGATTTGAGCGGCGCAACGTCGCAGTTGGCCATGCGGCTGAGGGAGGTTGGAGAATCAGAAAGGCAACTGCCCGCAGGCGATCAGGCTTTAAGGGATTTGCCACCTGCCCGCTCCGGCCGGCGGTCTTTTTTCAACCGGGAGCTTTACCACGTTCCCCCCGCTACCACTTGCCGACTTCGTGGTGGAACCAGTCAAAATCGGCAGGTTGGGACGCATCGCCACCGACGGCGTAGAGCCCGACCATCGTGCCCATAAAGCCCCAGTTGGGCGTTCCCTGGTCGCTCAGAAACGAACAGTCCGGAATGTCTGCCACGGCTTGCCATGTCATGTTGTCAGTGCTGTAGGCGAACGCACGCTTCAAGCCATCGACTTCGACGCGGAGATACAGAGGTCCGTCGGGGATACCCGGCACGTCGGCCTGCACTTTGCGCTGGCCCTTGCGGCATTCCTCCACGACCAGGCGGCGGTTCGAGTCGCCGGCCCCGGTGAGAGCGAACTTAAGATAGGTCTTGGTATCGTAATAGCAGACCAGGCCGGCTTCCCCGCCCGCCGGTTGGAACTCCAACTTCGTGCCAGCGGAGTATCGGAGACTGACTTCCCGCTGCACAATGACATTGCGGGCGTTCGGTGAATCGAGGCCTGCGGGTCCGCCCCGCAGGCGCAGCCAGCCTTTGCGCTCGCTCAAGCTGAACAGCGCGGGATCCGGGTTGCGGACGAACTGCCATTGCACGCCCATCTCCAAGGCATCAAACCCGTCGCTGAGCGGATTCTCGTAAACCGTCGCCGGCAATCTCGGCACCGGGCTTGTCTCCGAGGGGCCGCGGCCCTCATTAAGCACCGGCCAGCCGTCGTCCCGCCAGTGCACGCGGTCGAGTCCGGTCTCCCGGCCCAGGGGGCTGAACCCGTTCAGCCGTCGCTGCATCAGATAAACGGCCCACCATTCGCCATTCTGCGTCTCCACCAGCTTGGCATGGCCTTGATGCTGGGCTATGGATTTCTTGTCGGTCTGCGCGATGAACGGGTTGTGAGGGCCGAACTCGTACGGCCCGAGGATGTTGGTCGAGCGGGCGATGAGTTGGTGATGGCCCGTATAGATGCCGCCGGAGGCCGCCATCGTGTGGTAGTAGTATCCATTGCGCTTGAAGAGGTGCGGCCCCTCCGGAGCGCGCTTCTCGCCGCCGTAATCGATCCAGAACGGCCCTGCCACAACCCTCGTGCAGTCGGGGCTGAGCTTCACGATCTTCGTGGCGCTGCCCTTGGAAATGCCTCCCGCATAGCACATGTAGTGCGTGCCGTCGTCGTCCACAAAGTGCGAGGGATCGTTTCCTTCGGCAGTGATCTGAACCGGAACACTCCATGGACCGTTGATGCTTTTCGACTTCACCATGTAGTTTCCCCGAACGTTGACGCTGCGGTCTTTCGACAGCTGCACGAGGCAATAGAAGATGTAGAATTCGCCGTCGTGATACGAGATGTCCGGTGCCCAGATGCCCATGCCGTCGAAAAAGGACCTCAGGTCCAACTCGTCGCTTCTCGTGAAGACATGGCCGATAGGACGCCAGTGAACCAGGTCCTTCGAGTGGGAGATCCGGATGGCCGGGAAATACTGGAAAGTGGAATTCACCAGATAAAAATCCTCGCCCACCCGCACGATTGAGGGATCGGGATGAAACCCGGGGATGACGGGGTTTGTATAAGTCTCTTCAGCCGCTTTCGCCAGATGAACGCCACCCGATATGATCACAAGGGCGAGGAGAAGCCGTATGGGAAGTCGGGAGATCTGGCGCACGTGAGAAACGGGAACGGGAATGCGGGAGATTATCCCTAAAGCAGTGGCAACAGTGAAGGAAGGATGAAGGGGGGTCAGGGTCCACTCCTGCGATGAAGAGCTAGGCTCACATTCGCTGCGTTCTTCATCGCGAGCCGCTCCGCGATCCAACTCTGGCTCACCGTCGTCTCTTTCCAGATCTCTCTCGCGATGGCTACCTTGCGCGGATCGTTGGCCCGCAAGCGCGGGAGATTGGTCTTCCGCAGCCCCACTCTTGCCAGCCCCGCCTTCAGGAGTTCCACCGCCCGCAACTCTCCTTGTTCCAAAATCTCCGGAGTCCGCTGGAATGCCCGCGAGCGTCTCTTCTTTCCCAGCGCCTCGGACATTTTCAGCATCTTTTCGGCAAACTCCTGCCTCCCCCAATACCACCCCTTCCTCAGATCGCTCAGCCGCCCGTCCAGCCCTTCCGCCTTCACCGGAATCCCGCTCTGCTTGCCCTCCGTCCGTCCCCGCTCATCGAGATCCTCCACCATCCGGCGCCGGCTCGCCGCAGTGTCCGGATAGCCCAGCATTCTGAAAACCTCCTCCGATGCCAGCCACTCCGGACGCTTCCCGGGCGGCAACGCAAATCCTCCCGCCAAGCTGCTCCACGGATAATCCAGCAGGCTCCCACCTTTTGCATAATCAATCAGCCCCGCACGACACGGGTTCAGGTGGATGTAATCCCAAAGCGTCGTGTGGTAGGCCGCCAACCCTGCTTCCACCAGGAGCGATTTGTAGCGGTCCCCGAAAAGCCTCCCCCACTCCCGGTGCCGCGTGTTGAACCTCCGCGTCACCGTGTTCTGAAACCACTTCATCCCCTCCACAAGGTTCGCCTCCGGCGTCTCAATAAACAGGTGATAGTGATTGCTCATCAATACCCACGCATGAACCCGCCATCCGGTCTTTTCACAAACCTCCGCAAGACACTTCAAAAAGAACAGCCGATCCTCATCGTCCACAAAAATCGCCTGCCGACGATTCCCCCCTCGCCATCACATGATACCCCGCCCCCGCATACTCGATCCGGATGCTCCTCGGCATCCCCTCATCCCACCCGAAACGTCCTCAGCACTCCATCAAAAATGCAAGAATATGCACACTGACCCGCTTTTCTCTGACCCCCTTTTCCATTCATCACGGATCCCCTTTTTGGACTATTTCTCGGTGAACAGAAACTTGTCGCTTCGGAAGCAGGAACCATCCCGTCCGGACATAATTTCAATTCCGCTCTCCGAACGGTAGAGGGTCAGGCTGTCGACTGGAAACTCCGGGTTGGCGGGATTCGCCAGTTGGGCGACTTTCGGGTTTTCTTTGAGGTAACGGAGCAACGCCATGATGTCCACGGTGGTGTCGCATTCCTCGGGTGGAATGCAGTTGGCCGGATTGCTTTCGTCGTAACTCTGGTAGTAGTTTGCCTTGGGACGGCTAAAAACCCAGATCTCTGGCGAGGCCTTGCTGAGCTGGAAATACCCCACAGTCCACCGGCCGGCATTGCCGATCTCGATGTCGGTGTGGGCGCTATCAACCGCGTTCGAGCCCTGGCGGACAGCTTCGGCCAGGACGACCTCTACAATCGCCCGACGGCCGGTAGCGGGATTCGTCCCTTTGAAATGAAGCTCGTGCATCACGTTGTACTTGCTGTTCATGTAGGGTTTGGCGACGTCGGGATACCCGAACTTGAAGTTCCAGGTGGCGACCAACTGCTTGTCCGTTAAGTCCGAACCCATTGGCACCGGTGTTTTCAGATTATACACGTTGGTTGGATACGTTTTCGTCCAAGCACCGGCTTCTGAGAATGCCCAGTTCACCGTCCAGACCGCGCCCTTTTCGAGAATCGTAATAAACTCCCGCCCCGAGTCGGTTGAGTTGGGCTCGCCGTCAGTGGCCCCGGTGAGATGGATCGTCCGTGGCGCGAACTGGTAGGAGGGGTCGGGAAGGTTGACCCAGTTGCCCCCGGCGGTCCACCCCGCGCTGGGGTTGATATAGAAGGCGCAACTCGACTCAGGATTCAGCCCGCCGGTGCTGCCGAGCCAACCAGTCTTGAATCGTGCGTCCTCGTCAAGAGTATAGAGGTTCAGCTTCGAGTAATTCTCCGTGTAGAAGCTTTCGGCTTCGGCAACGGTCTCAGGCGGCAACGCCAGCGCGAGATGGACTGGCGTCGAGAGCGCAACGAGAAAGAGCAAGGCGAGGGGTGGTTTCATGGAGTGAGCTTTGGAATCAGATCGTGGGAACATTAGGGGAATGGAACCACGCGCAAGACCACGATTTCTATAGCAAGTTGGCATTTTGCCTGCCCAGGTGTGTAGCGAAAAACGAAAGGGGTCAGAACGACGAGTGCGCGTACTCTTGCACTTGTTTATCTATGCCCGGCAGATGACACAACGCTTGCGAAGCGCCTCGCGGAGAGGCTCCGGGTTGCCTTGGTGATTGGATGGGACGGCTTCGCGGCATGAGTCGATCCCGCCGGCACAGCGCGTGCCCGTCGATGCCGGAATGCACGAATGTGCGCACAGTCCGGCACGCCTGTTATCCCGAGCGAGGAACCTTATCTGCGTCCAGGCGACCGGTCCCCTTTTTAGAGTGACCTTTTACGAGACCTTGCGGCGGATGCGCCAGGCGAGCAGGGCGATGCCGGCGATCGCGAGGCCGGCTGTGGCGGGCTCGGGGACGACGGTGAGATTGTCGATCGTGAAGGTTCCTGTGCTGTTGGTATTGGCCAACACGCCGAACTCAAGATAGGACCCCGCGTTCGCGAACGTCGGAAGGACGTAGGTAGCCCGTCGATAGGAGCCCATGTCCACATCCGAGGTTGCTGCCGGTCCGCCATACAGGCCATCAGTATTGAAAAAGGCGAGTAGTTGGAAATAGGTGCCTCCGACCAGTCCGGACGTTGTGTAATCGAGCGTTATGGTTTTCCCACTCAGGAAGAGACGATCGGACGACGGGCGGCCGACAGCCGTCGGATTGTAGGTCCCGGAGATCGTAATGGTCAGCCCGCCGGCCAGGCCCGTGAGGCCGGGGGACGACGACCAGTCGCCGTTCGTGGTGGAGAAATCTGTATCACCTGCCGAGCCGGCTGTCCCGGGGTTGGAGCCTCCGGTCCAGAGCGCCCAGTCCGTCTGGGTGGTGTAGAGGACCTGGGCGGAGGAAGATCCGGTGGAGATGGCGAGGAGTGCCACGGTGAGAACCGAAGCTGCGAGTGTGCGGAGCGGGTTGGTTTTCATGTTCTGTAGGGGGTGGTTGTCGATGAAGAGATTTACCAAAAAATCAAATCCGTCAATGAAAAAATGTTACAGTATCATTTAACGGTCGGTTTCTGCGTGCTTGGATTCCCGCAATGCGACCAAGGGGTTGAGCCGGAGGCCATCGTGGAGACGGGCCGGCGGGGAGACGCGTGCGAAGGCCATTCATCCCGACGTGGCCGGACATTGATTTCCTTGGGAATCCCCCGCATTCTCCCGCGATGTTGAATTACATCTGGTTGGCGCTGGTGGTGCTTGCCGTGCTGATGGGCGGGCAGGCGGGCCGGCTTGCGGAGGTGACGACGGCGGCGTTCGAGGCGTGCAAGACGGCGGTGATGACGATCGCGTTGCCGCTGGCGGGCATTATGGCGCTCTGGCTGGGAATGATGAAGCTGGCGGAGAAGTCGGGGCTGGTCTCGATTCTGGCCCGCGCGCTGCGGCCGGTGCTGACATGGCTGTTCCCGGATGTGCCGGCGAACCATCCGGCGATGGGAGCGATCGTGATGAACACAGCGGCCAACATGCTCGGCCTGAGCAACGCCGCGACGCCGCTCGGGCTGCGGGCGATGCAGGATCTGGAAAAGCTCAACCCGCGTCCGGGCACGGCGACGAATGCGATGTGTACGTTTCTTGCGATCAATACGAGTTCGGTGCAGCTCATCCCGGCGACGACGGTGGCGATCCTCGCAGCCGCCGGAGCGAAAAATCCGACGCAGATCATCGGCACGGCGTTTTTTGCGACCTGCTGCTCGACGCTGGCCGGCATCGTGGCGGTGAAGTTTTTTGAAAAGCTGCCGATGTATGCACTGCCGCCGGCGGAGCGTGCGATCACGCAAAGCGACGTGGAGGATTCCACCGCTTCGCCATCGACTCCTCCCCTCGCCTGGTGGGCAACCGTGATCCTGCTGGTGTTTGCGGCGGCCTTCGTTTACTTCGGCTGGCAATTCTCCGCCCTGCCGGACCAGGCCGGACGCGGTCTTCTTGTCCGCGTGGTGGATTCGATCTCCTACGTGGCTATCCCGTTTCTGCTGGCGTTTTTCCCGCTCTACGCGTCGCTCCGGGGCATCAAGGTTTACGAGGAATTTGTCGAAGGGGCGAAAGAAGGCTTCGAGGTCGCCGTGAGGATTATTCCTTATCTGGTGGCGATCATTGCTGCCGTGGCGATGTTCCGGGCTGCGGGAGGGATCGACGCGATTACGCGAGTGCTCGGCCCCGCGCTGGCGGCGATCAATTTTCCGCCGGACCTCCTGCCGCTGGCGCTCATGCGTCCACTTAGCGGTAGCGGGGCGAATGGCTTGTTTGCAGAGCTTGTCCGACCCGACGGCCCGCACGGGCCCGACAGCCTGATTGCGCAGATGGGAGCGACGATCATGGGGAGCACGGAAACAACGTTTTATGTGATCGCCGTGTATTTCGGTTCGGTGGCGATCCGGCGCACGCGGCATGCGGTGCCGGCCGGGCTCTGCGCGGATCTTGCGGGGATTACGGCTTCGGTGATCATCTGCAATCTCGTCTTCGGCAGCCGCTGACATGGCGCAAACGCTGACCCTGCTGCAGCTGGTGCTGCCCGTTTTTCTGATCATCGGCGCAGGGTGCGCGATGCGGAAGGCGGGCATCCTCACGAGCAAGGCGGACGAGTCGCTGCTCGGTGTGCTGGTGAAGCTCTTCATCCCCTGCCTTGCGCTGGATGTGATCATCGGCAACGAGGCCCTTGCGAGGCCTTCGCATTTGATCTGGCCGCCGCTGGCGGGGCTCCTCTCGGTCGCGATCGGAGTCGGCGTTTGTTATGTGGCCGGCCGGATTTTTATCCGGAATCCGGTCAAGCGCGGCACGTTCGCCGCAGTCACCGGGCTGCAGAATTACGCCTACATTCCGCTGCCGCTGTGCCATGCGCTGTTTGAAAAAGAGGTGACCGGCGTGCTCTTCGCTTTCAACCTCGGCGTCGAGGTGGCGATGTGGAGCCTGGTTGTTGCGACAATCGCGGGGCGGGATCCGGCCAGGCGCTGGTGGCGGCCTCTGGTGAGCCCACCGATTCTCTCCGTGATGGCGGGCATTTTTCTGAACCTGCTCGGGGCCGGCGCGTGGATTCCCCCGGCTATCGACACGTCGTGGCACCTGCTCGGCCAGTGCGCGGTCCCGCTCGGCCTGCTGTTGACCGGCGCGATGCTGGCGGATTACTTCACGCCACACGTGATGGGCAAAGATGCTGGGATCACATTCCTTGCCATTGTACTTCGGTTGGGTTTACTCCCGCTGGCGCTCATCGGGCTCGCCTTTCTCCTGCCCGCGGATCCGTCGCTCAAGGCCGTGCTGATGGTCCAGGCGGCGATGCCCACCGCGGTTTTCCCGATCGCGCTCACGCGACTCTACAATGGCGACGTGCCCACCGCGCTGCGCTCCGTCCTCGCCACGTCCGCGCTCGGCCTGCTGACCATCCCGCTATGGCTCACCTTCAGCCTGCGGCTGCTGCCGTGAATTTCTCGACAGCGGGCGGGGGAAGGTCTATGCCCGACGGACCATGAGTAGCTCCCCCGACTCGCCGGATCTGACGCCGGAGTCCGCTTCTCCGACGGATATCGCGCCTTTGGGGCGCGACCACGGAACTCCCCCGCACGAACGAACCGCCGACGATGAGAAGCGCCTCGCCGACTGGGATGCCATCGCGGCGGATCCCGATTTCAAAAAACTCCTTCGCGGCAAGGCGGCGTTCATCGTGCCGGCCACCGTGTTTTTCGTGGTCTATTACTTTGCGCTGCCGATCGCGGTGGGCTGGCTGCCGGGGCTGATGGGCACGAAGGTGATCGGCGACGTGAACCTCGCCTACCTGTTCGCGCTGTCGCAGTTTTTCATGGCTTGGGTGCTGGCCTTCCTCTACGTCGCGGCAGCGGCCGGCTGGGACCGGCAGGCGGCGGCGGTGCTGAGGAAATTTCAAACGAAGGAGGGCCAATGATCGCCGCAGCGACAGCGGTCGCCGAGCGGGGCGACCACACGGCCATCTGGATGTTCCTCGCCTTTGTGGCCGCGACGCTGATCATCACGTATTTCAGCGCGCGCAAATCCTCGGGGGCCAGCGCGTATTTTGCCGCCGGACGCCGGATCACCGGATGGCAGAACGGGCTCGCGGTCGCGGGCGACTACA
>CAZSMN010000028.1:0-18738 GCA_964607615.1 uncultured Chthoniobacterales bacterium
TCATGTATAAGCTCAAGAAGCGGCTCAACGGCATCCTCGCCCACCACACCGGCAAATCGGTCGAGCAGGTCGAGAAGGATGCCGATCGCGATTATTACATGACGTCGGAAGAGGCAAAAGAATACGGCCTCGTCGACGAGGTCGTGAAGTCCCGCAAAGAGCTGAAGGACGTCGAAAAGGCCGCCGAGTAGCACCGTTTTCATGGCCCGGGCAAACAACCTCACCATGTGCTCTTTCTGCGGGAAGAGCCACTCCGAGGTCCGCCGACTCATCGCGGGCCCGGGCGTTTACATCTGCGACAGCTGCATCACCGTCTGCAAAGGCATCCTCGACAAGGAGGTCAAAGACGAAGCCAAGAAGACGAAGACGGCGATCCGGGTGCCGAAGCCGGCCGAGATCAAAGCCCAGCTGGACCAGCACGTCATCGGTCAGGAGCTCGCCAAGAAGGTTCTCTCCGTAGCGGTCCACAACCACTACAAGCGCCTCATGCAGGAGGCCCCATCGGTCATCGGCGACCCGCTCTCCGAGGTGGAGATCGAAAAAAGCAATATCCTCCTCGTGGGACCGACCGGCTCCGGGAAAACCCTGCTCGCCCGCACGCTGGCGCGCGTTTTGGACGTTCCCTTCTGCATCGCGGACGCCACATCGATCACCGAGGCCGGCTATGTCGGCGAGGACGTGGAGAACATTGTCCTCCGGCTTCTCCAGAATGCCGACTACGACGTGAAGCGCGCCGAGATGGGCATTGTCTACATCGACGAGATCGACAAGATCGGCCGCAAAACGGACAACGTGAGCATAACGCGCGACGTCTCCGGCGAGGGCGTCCAGCAGGCCCTGCTGAAGATTCTTGAAGGCACCGTCTGCAACGTCCCGCCTCAAGGCGGCCGCAAACACACGCATCAGGAATAAATCCAGATCAATCCGTAGATGATCCTTTTCATTTGCGGCGGCGCTTTTGTCGGACTCGACAAAATCATCCAACGCCGGTTCGGCGGCAAGTCGATGGGCTTCCACACGCCCGCCGCCGTTGTTGACGAAACGCTCAAAGCCGACGCCCTCACGCGCATCGAGCCGGAAGACCTTTTGAGCTTCGGCCTCATCCCCGAGTTTATTGGCCGCCTGCCGGTTGTCGCCACGCTGGCCGAGCTCACTGAGGATCAGCTTGTGACCATTCTCACCGAGCCAAAGAACGCGATGACCAAGCAGTATACGAAGCTGCTCGGCATGGACGGCGTCGGACTCAATATCACGAAGGATGCCCTCCGCGCGCTCGCGGCCGAAGCCGTGAAGAAAGGCACCGGCGCCCGCGCCCTTCGCGCCATGCTTGAGCGCATCATGCTCGACATCATGTTCGAGGCCCCCGGCCGCGATGACATCGCCGAGGTCACGATCAACCGTGCCGTCGTCGAGGGGAAAAAATCCCCCCTCATCCGCAAAAAGCAGGACAAGGACGCGGCCTGAACCACCCGTCCGGACGGGACGCCGGACCAAACCGGAGCATACAGCGGCCGCCTTCGGAAAAGCGTAAGAAAGGGCGTGAGCTTCCGCTTCACCTTGCTACGCTCCTCCGCATTGTGAAGCTTCCTCCCGTTCACCATGACGAGGCGGCAGACGGTGAGACACCTTCCCGGGAGGGCGGTGATCCTGTTCCCTTATCGTCCGGCGTGAGCTTCAGGGACCTCTTTGATCTGGACGAGGTGCAGAAGATCCAGGATGCCTTCGCCGCGGCAACAGGGGTTGCTTCGGTCATCACCGATACAGACGGGCTACCCCTTACCCGGCCGAGCAATTTCAGCTTTTTCTGTTCGGAGATCGTCCGCACGACCGATGAGGGGATGAAAAACTGCTGCCATTCGGACCGGGTGCTGGGCGGGGCCGTGCCCGGGGGGATCGCGATCCAGACCTGCCTGAGTGCGGGGCTTCTGGACGGTGGCGTGGCCATTTCCGCGGGAGACCGCCACATCGCGAACTGGCTCATCGGCCAGGTCGTCGACGAGTCGGTGGATCTCGCCGACGTCGCCGCCTACGGCTGCCGGATCGGTGCGGACGAAAAATCGGTCCTCGCAGCGCTCGAATCGGTCACGCGGATGAGCCGGGAGCAATTCCAGAAAATCGGCGAAGCACTCGCCCTCATCGCAGCCCGGCTGTCGCGCCAGGCGCTCGACAACCTCGAACTCCGCCGTCTGGCGGCCGACTACGAGCGGGCACAGCAGGTCCTGGCCGCCGCCAAAGAGCAGGCCGAGGCTGCCAACCGCGCGAAAAGCGCCTTTCTCGCGGCGATGAGCCATGAGATCCGCACGCCTCTGAACGGAGTGGTCGGGTATTCCGGGCTCCTCAGGGATACCACCCTCGACGCCGAGCAGCTCGACTTCGTCCGATCCATCCAAGGCAGCGCCGAGATCCTCCTCGACACGATCAACGGGATTCTGGACTTCTCCAAGATCGAGGCAGGGAAAATGCCGACCAAGGAGGTGCTTTTCGACGTCCGGGAGAGCATGGACGCCTGCCTGAGTCTGATCGGGCCTTCCTGCCGGGAGAAAGGCGTCGTCCTGGAGATGATCATTTCGCCCGGGGTGCCGCGCATGATCTTTGCCGACATCGTCCATTTCCGGCAGATCGTCTCCAACCTGCTCGGGAACGCAGCAAAGTTCACGCCCGCCGGCTCGATCGCGGTCTCGCTCCACGTGACGCCTCATCCGCAGCGCAACGACGGGGCCGACTGGCTCACGCTGATCGTGAGCGACACGGGCATCGGCATGACCGCCGAGCAATGCCGTGTCGTCTTTGAGCCTTTTGTCCAAGCCGACTCCAGCATGAGCCGGCGGTTCGGCGGCACCGGGCTCGGGCTGGCGATCGCCCTTCGTCTGGTGAAGTTGATGGGCGGGACGATCCAGCTCGACAGCAAGCCCGGGATGGGAAGTGCATTCACCGTCCACCTGCCCCTCACCGCGGGCCCGACGGACGACGCGGTCGACAAGCCAGGCCCGCCCGACGCCCTTCCGCTGACCCCGAGGGAGCGGCCGCTGAAGATCCTTCTCGCCGAAGACGTGGCTTCGAACCGCAAACTGTGCCTCCTTGTGCTGAAAAAACTCGGCTACACAGCAGACACGGCCTGCGATGGGCGGGAGGTCCTTGCGGCCGTCCGGCGGGAATCCTACGACGTGATCCTGATGGATGTTCAAATGCCGGGCATCGACGGCCTCGAGGCCACCCGGGCCCTCCGGCGGGAGCCTATCCGACAGCCCTGGGTCATCGCCCTGACGGCCCATGTTTCCGAGAGCGATCGTTTCGAATGCCGCGCTGCGGGCATGGATGATTACCTGACCAAACCGCTCCGCGCCGATCTCCTCGCGGCGGCGCTGAACCACTGTCCGCACGACGCGGCCCCGCCCGCCCAGACTTTTCCCGTTTGATGCCGGACCACACATCCGCTATGCCGGATCTCATGTCAAAAACCCTTGGCTGGCTGGCGTCGGAACTCGGCGGAGAAGTGGTAGGGAACCCCGGAATTGAGATCCACCGTGTGGTTCACCCCTCCTACGCGGAGAGCGAGCACGATCTCTCCCTCGTCTACAGCGCCTCGGTGGCTCCGATCGTCAGGGCGCGCAAGGTGCAGACGGCACTCGTGCCGCTGACGCCCGAGATCACCGAGATCCCGAACCAGATCAAGGTGAAACGCCCCCGGGTCTCTCTGGCCCGCCTGCTGGAGATCTTCGCCCGGCCGCCGGTCGTCGGGCCCGGCATCGATGCCAGCGCGGTGGTGGATCCTACCGCCGAGCTGGCAGAGGATGTGATGGTCGGTCCGCTCTGCCGCATCGGACCCGGCACGAGAATCGGCGCGGGCACGCGGCTGGTTTCCGGCGTCCAGATCGGCGCTCAGGTCGAGATCGGTGCCGGCTGCCTGTTCTTCTCCGGCGTCTGCATCGGCGACCGCGTGCGCATCGGCAACCGCGTGATCATCAAGGCGAATGCCGCGATCGGAAACGACGGTTTCAGCTTCCAGACCGTCGAACCCGGAACGGCCGAGGTGATCCGGCAGAAGGGAAAAGTCGAGCCGACGGAGTCCAAAATTCTCCGGATCAATTCCGTCGGAACGGTGGTGATCGGCGACGATGTGGAAATCGGAGCCTGTTCGTGCGTGGACCGGGCGACGTTGCATGAGACGCGCATCGGGAACGGCACCAAAATCGACAACCTCGTCCAAATCGCCCACAACGTGCAGATCGGCGAGAACTGCGTGGTCGTCGCCATGTCCGGTATCGCCGGCAGCGCGACGATCGGCAACCGCGTCCTCATCGCCGCCCAGGCCGGGATTCCAGACCATACCTCGGTCGGTGACGACTCCGTGATCATGCCCCAGTCGGGCGTGACCGGCAACCTGCCTGCCCGCTCGTATGTCGGCGGAACGCCGGCCGTCCCGCGCGCGCAGGCGCTGCAGAATTTCATGAACATCAAGCGCATCGGCGGCCTTGGCCGGCGCATCAAAGAGCTCGAAGAGCGGCTCGGCAAGCTTGGGGCGTAGGACGGCGGAAGGCGTTTTCCATTGAGGTTCCGGAAGCGATCGAAGACCCTCGGATGGTCCTCCGACCTTATGAACCTCCGCATTCTGCTTCCCCTCCTCGCGCTGTTTCTTTCGTTCCCTTCGCTCCACGCGCAGGACAAGACCGCTCCGGCGGTGGAAGCCGCCCGCGCCTGGCTCGCTCTCGTCGATGCCGGTGAATACGCGAAGAGCTGGAAAGAAACGGCACCGATTTTTCAGGAAAAGGTCAAGGAGGCGGACTGGGTCAAGATGGTGGCCGCAGTGCGCGAGCCACTCGGGGCCGTCTCGAAGCGCACGCAGATCGGCGCGCAGTATGCCACGTTTCTCCCCGGGGCGCCGGAGGGTGAATATGTGGTCATCCAGTTCCTCACCGACTTCGCCAAAAAAGCCGGCGCGGTCGAGACCGTCACGCCGATGAAAGATCCGGCAGGCAACTGGAAGGTCTCGGGCTACTACATCAAGTGACGATCGAAAACGAAACGGTGGTCAATCTCCCGACGGCCCGCGGGCCGATGCGGGTGAGCCTGTTTGCTCCGACCGGAGAAGGAAGGCATCCGGCAGTGATGTTTTTCTCCGAGATTTTCCAGATCACCGGTCCGATCCGGAGGATGGCAGCAGCTTTGGCGGGCAACGGCTACCTTGTCGCGGTGCCTGAGGTCTACCACGAGTTCGAGGCGCCAGGGACCGTGCTGGCCTATGATCAAGCGGGGTCCGACCGGGGCAACGCGTGGAAGTATGCGAAGGAACTCGCGAGCTACGACGCGGATGTGGAGGCCTTGACGGATTTTCTTGCCGGGCACGACCGGTGCACCGGCGCAATCGCCGGCTTCGGCGTCTGTCTCGGCGGCCACCTGGCGGTGCGCTCAGCGCTGCATCCGATGGTGCGTGCAGCGGCGGCGTTCTACCCGACCGACCTGCACTCGGCAACGCTGGGCGCGGGGAAAGCGGATGACACCCTGCGGCGGATCGGAGAGGCGCAGGTGCCGCTCTTCTTTGTGTTCGGCCGGCAGGATCCGCATGTGCCTCTCGAGGGCCGGCGAACCATTCAGGCGCGCCTCGAGGAGACCGGTTCCGACTACGAGTGGCATGAGTTCAATGCCGCCCATGCCTTCCTCCGCGACGAGGGTCCGCGCTACGATCCGTCGCTGGCGCGGGTCTGCATGGATCTGCTCCTGCGGTTTCTCGCCACGAAGCTCGGTTGACGTTCGCGAAGAGCCCACCTTTGCTCTGCGGACGCGGTCAGCCTTGAATTTCAGCCGGCTTTCGCGAGAGAACCGGAGGCATCGATCTCCCAATCTCCTGCCTCGGTGATCTCGTAACGCTTCGCTCCGTGATCAACGATGCGGTAGCCGCGGATGCGCAGGTATTCGGGCACCGAATCGGATGCCATCTCCCCATCGCTAAGCTCGACGAGTTCGAACGACGGTCCCGACGAGACCTTGAGGCCGCGAACCACCACACGGGCACCGGGCACCGCCGAGATGACAAGGGCGGCGCCACTCTCGATCTCCACGTCTTCCAGCGTGATGTCCCCATCCAGAAGGAGGGTTGCATCTCCCGAAATGCTGCTGCCGCGGAGGCGGCCCGAAAGATCGCCCAACGTGAGGGCCGTTGACGGCCGCACGATCACGCGCGGACCGGTGACGAAAGGAATGCCCCGGATGTCGATCGACGGGCCGTCCACCACCGACATGCCCGCCATGGCGAGGCGGCGACGGCCGGTGCCGTAGAAATCGTTCTCCGCGCTGGAGGCACTCTCCGGCGGGCCGCTTTGCGCAACCTTGGCGGCGGCATCAGCGAGGTTGTTTTTGCACGCGCTGAAGCACCACGAGCGATCGAAGACGGTCACCCCGACCTTCTCGCCGGCGGTGAACAATTTCGGCAAATCCTGCATCATCGTCTCCAGACGGGCCGGCTTTTTGAACGCGGTGCGGGTGGCGTCGGAGAATTTCGGGTTGATGAACTCCGCCACGATGCCATGCGAACGTTCGAGCACATCCAGATAGGGCGCGAGGCGGATGACGATGAGATTCACGTTTCCCGGGAAGAGGGAAAAGCCATGCTCGTCCGGCACATCGCCCTCGGGGCTGATCGTCGCGCGCAGCAGGGGGTCGAGCTGGTTGTATTCGACGTTCAACGTCTGCCGCGAACCGTCCGGGCGGACGAGGCGCGTGAGGCCGCCGACGGCCTCACCCGGCACGCGGTTGACAGCAAGCGAGTTGAAGTCGTAGCCCTCCCGCTCGGAGACGCCGATGGCAGCGAATGCGGAATTGAAGGCCTGGCCGTTGGTATCCTGAATCAGCAGGATGTAGCGGACGCCCTCGGCCGCGAGCCTCTTCGCCGTGCCCGTCGTGTGGAGGAGCATGTGGATGTCACCATGCCCGTGCGGCTTCAGGACGAGGTGGTAAGGGCCGTCCATGGCGAGGTGGCCGTCGAGATCCGAAACGGCGGGCACAAGCTCCTGCCGGAGAATCGTGATCTGCCCGGCCGCGAGGCCGAAGTCCGCATTGGCTTCGAGTGTCGCCACGGTTCCCGCATGCGTGTCGCGGCTCGTCATGATGACAAGGGGGATCCGGCGCCCGAGACGCCGCGAAGCCTCGCGGATCACGCCGGCATAATGGGCGAGATAGCTGGTCCCGCAGGTGACCTCGACCGGGATGTCGAGCTTGATCCCGTGGTAGCCGAGACGCTCGCCGAGGCCGCCGGCGACGAGCACGACCGCGGTATCGGCGAAGGCGGCCAGCCCGGCGTTTTCCGCCGCCTCGTAATCCGGACCGAATGCCGAGAGGTCGACCAGATCCGGCTGCTCGGGCGTGCAGCCCTCGAAGGGATTTTTCGCCGCCGCCGCATCCGCCAGAAGCACGCGCGCATTGCGGATGTAGGCCGGAAGACCTCCCGGGTAGGATGTGTGAGCCGTGGTCAGCGTTTCCAGAAACGCGTGCTTGGCCTCGACATCCTGATCAGGAGCCGACCACCCCGAGAAGAGATGCGTCTGGCCCTCGCCGAGAAGCTCTGCGGCAAGTCCCGCATCCGCCTCGGTGAGAAATCCGCATTTCACGTGGTCGACAAAGCCGGCGAGTTCCGGCTGCGAGAGGCTGAGGAGCTGATCCATGACCGGTGATCTTGCGACAAGAGTCCCGCCCATGGCAACGATGTCGTGGCGCGCAAAGTGCGGAAATCGCGCTTGGCCGTTGACAATCCGTCGCGGCGACGCGATACGAGGCGCCGGATGGATCGTTTCCGCAAATATGCCCGGATCTTCTGGATGATCGTCGTGATCGCGACGGTCTCCGGACCTTCCCTGCACGACTGGGCGGAGAATTCCTGCGCCGAAGTCCATGCGACCGAGTGTGAATCCTCCGAAGCGGACTGCCCGACTGGACATGCCCACTGCGGACATCTGCACGCGGCTCTGGCCGTTCTCGAGGCGGAAGTTTTTTCCATCTGCCGGCCTGCGGCGGGAGTCCTTCTCTTGTCGGATGAGACCTCCTGCGAAGGATCGCTCCGGGAGATCGATCACCCGCCTCAGTTGGGCTGACGTTCCGCTGGCGCCTTCCTGCGTCTGACGTGCGGCATCTCTGCCGCGACCTCTCAATCCCTTCGTCCGGCGTTCTTCCGTGTCCGGACGTGCTTCCATCCGTCCATGCCGACCTTTTTTCTTCTTTTTCCAACGTTTCGCAATGTGTTCCCGCCGCCGGGCGGGATCGCTCTGGCCCTGTTTGCGCTCATCGCCCAGCCTGCGGGGGTCGCGGCGGAGATCCGGAGCGCGGATGAAGCCGCCCGGCTTGCGCTCCGACAGAACCCCGATCTCGCTGCTGCACGGCATCTGGTCGCCGAAGCGCGCGGCCGGTCGCGGGATGCAGGGCGGCCGGCGAATCCCGACGTAGAAGCCGAGGTTGCCGGCGGGCCGGACGCGGAAGGCCGGGTCTCGGTCGGGTTCACGCAGAAGTTTCCGCTGACCTCCCGGCTCCGCCTCGAGCGGAAGCTCTCCGCTCTCGACGTTCGGGCGGCGGAGCTCGAGATTCAGGTGCGCGAGCGCCGCGTCGTGTCCGCCGCCCGCACGGCTTTTTACGAACTGGCCGCCACACAGGCCGCCGTCCGGCTGCTCGAAAAGCAAACGGCGCTTGCTGCGGAATTTGCCGAAAAGATCCGGAAATCGGCCGGTGAGGGTCTTGCCTCCGCCCTCGAAGCCGGCGAGGCCGAACTGGCTGTCGAGAGCCTCCGCGTGCGCTCGGGAGATCCGGCCATCGAAGCGGCGGGCGCCGAGGGAAAACTGGCCGGCTTGCTCGGGCTCCCTGCGACCGGCCGCGTCGAAGCCGCCTCGTCTCTGGCGCTTCCCGATCAGCTTCCGGCAGCCCGCTCACTGAAAGCGCGGCCGGACCTCGAGCTTGCCGCGCTTGCGCTGGAATCGGGAGACGTCGAGACCGCCCTGGCCAGGGCCTCCCGGCTGGAGGATGTCTCCGTGGGGATTTTTGCCGAGGGTGAAAGATTCCGCGATGAGCCGGAGGGCATCGAGCCGGAGGCTCTGGCGGGGCTTCGCTTCAGCATTCCCCTGCCGCTTTGGAAAACCGGTGCCGGACGTGTCGCCGAGGCGGAGTCCGCACGGGCCCGCCGCGCGGCGGAAGCGGACGCCCTGCGCGGAGCGGTCCTGCGCGAGATCGCTACCGCCTATCGTGTGATGGGCTCGCGCCATCAGGCCGCCCTCCGGAGCGAGCGCCGCCTTCTCCCCGCCGCGAGGGCTCAGGCGGAGGCGGCCGTTACGGCCTTCCAGCGAGGCGAAGGCGCGGCGGATGACGTCTTCAGGTCCCGCCTGCGTCTGACAGAGATCGAGCTCGAGACGCTCACCGCCCGCAAAAACTATTTCCTCGCCCAGGCCGCGTGGCTCGACGCCCTCGGCGAACAACCTTCCCTTCCATGAGATTCCACCTCCCGCTTTTCCTCTTCGCCACCCTGGCCTGTTCGCACGCCGCCGACCCGGCGGCCCGCGCCAGCAATACGATTATCCTCGACGAGACCACGGTAAAAAACCTCCGCATCGAAACGGCCGTCGCCGAGGAAACAACGTTCGAAGAAACGGTCTTCGCCCTGGGCCGGATCGATGTCCTTCCTGGACGTCGCGCTGTGGTGAGCAGCCGGATTCCGGGCCGCGCGCTTGAGGTGCTTTTGAAGCCCGATCATCCCGTGGAGAAAGGTGCGGCCGCGATGGTCGTCGAGAGCCGCCAGCCGGGAAATCCTCCGCCCTCGGTCACGCTAGCCGCTCCGCTCACCGGCCTCGTCAGCCGGCTGGATGTCGTCACCGGCGAACCGGTCGAGCCAGGCGAAGCGCTGGCGGAAATTGTCGATCTGACCGACGTCTACGCACGGGCCCGCGTGCCCGACCATCTCGCCGGAAAGCTCCGCGTCGGGCAGCCCGCGCGCATCACCGTGCCAGCCGTGTCCGGCAGAACCTTCGAGGCCACGCTGGAGCATTTCGGAGCCGAGGCGGATGCCGAGACCGGAACGATCGAGGCGGCCTTCCGCGTGGCGAATCCCGATCTCATCCTCCGGCCCGGCATGCGCGCGGAGTTTTCCATCGTGACCGGCCGGCGGGAGAATGTCTTCGCCATCCCTCAATCGGCGGTGCAGGGCGACGCGTCCAACCGCTTTGTTTTCGTCAAGGACTTCGAGCTCCCGAACGCTTTCCTCCGCACACCCGTTGTGACGGGAAAAACCAACGACCGGCTGGTCGAGATCGTGAGCGGGCTTTTCCCGGCGGACGAAGTCGTCGTCACCGGCGCCTATCCGCTTTCCTTCGTCGGCGGAAGCACGCTTTCGCTCAAGGAAGCCCTCGATGCCGCGCACGGCCACGAGCATGCCGCGGACGGATCCGAACTGACCGATGCCGAAGAAAACGCGCCCGCCCCCGCATCGCCGGAGGCCGGATCGCAGAGCCCGTTCTGGATGATCGTGAGCGGCATTCTCTTTGCCGCGCTCGTGCTCGTCGGACTTAAAAAAACCGGATCGCGCCATGCTCAATAGGCTCATCGATTGGTCGCTCGCCCACCGGCCGGCCATCCTCGCATCCGCGCTGCTGGTCATGCTGGCGGGCAGCTGGACGCTCCTCCACCTGCCGGTCGAGGTTTTGCCGGATCTCACGAAGCCGACGGTCGTCATCCTCACCGAAGCGCCCGGCCTGGCGCCGGAGGAGGTCGAAGCCCGCGTGACCCAGCCCCTCGAGAGCGCGCTCCTCGGTGTCGCCGGCCTCACGCGCCTGCGATCAAACTCCGACGTCGCCCTCTCGCTCATCTACGCTGAATTCGGGTGGGACACCGACCTCACGCGGGCCCGGACGCTGGTGCAGGAACGTCTCCAGGCGGCGCGCGAGCACCTGCCGGAAGGCGTCCAGCCGACCATGACTCCGGTCGCCTCGCTCATGGGCGAAATCCTTCTCGTCGGCGTGCGCTCGACGATACGGGAAGGCCAGGAAGGCTACCTCCCGCCTCGCGAGATCCGCTCGCTCGCCGACTGGGTGATCCGCCGCCGGCTGCAGGCAATCCCCGGCATCGCCGAGGTGCTCAATATGGGCGGCGGCGTCCAGCAGATGGAGATCCAGCCCGATCCTCAGCGCCTGCAGGCCCACGGGGTTTCGCTGGCGGATCTGGAAAGCGCCGCCGCCGGGGCCGCGACGACGGCGACCGGAGGGTTTCTCACGACCGGCCCGACGGAGATCATGATCCGCAATCTGGCGATGACGCTCGATCCCGCAGAGATCGGCCGGACGGTTATCAAGAAATCCGGCGATCGCGTCGTGACGATTGCCGACGTGGCCACCGTCGTGCCCGGCATTGAGCCGATGCGGGGAGACGCCACGATCAGCCGGGCCCCGGAGACCTCGCCGACCTACGGCGTGATCATGTCCGTCACCAAGAGCCCGGGCTTCGACACGCGCCGGCTCACCGCGGAAGTGAAGTCCGCGCTTGAATCCTTGAAGCCGGGCCTGCCGCCGGGCGTCGAGACCGTTCTCCTTTTCCAGCAGAAGGACTTCATCGACCATGCGATGGGAAATCTCCAGCGGGCGATCGTCGAAGCAGCCGTCATGGTCGCGCTCGTCCTGTTTGTGTTTCTTCTGAATGTCCGCACGACCTTCATCACCCTGATGGCGATTCCCGCGAGCTTTGCGGTGACCGTGCTCGTCTTCCGCTGGCTGGGCGTGTCGGTGAATTCGATGACGCTCGGCGGCCTGGCAGTCGCGATCGGAATGGTCGTCGACGATGCGATCGTCGATGTGGAGAATGTCTTCCGCCGCCTTCGGGAGAATGCCGCGAGGCCGGATCCCCTGCCGCGCCTTGAGGTGATCGGACGTGCGTCCGGCGAGGTGCGGAGCTCGATTTTTTACGCGACGGTTTTGATCATTCTCGCCTTCGTGCCACTGCTCGGTCTCGGCGGTGTCGAGGGCCGGCTTTTCGGGCCGATCGCGGTGGCGACCATCGTGAGCATGGTGGCCTCGTTTGTCGTTTCTCTGACCTTGATTCCGGTGCTGTGCTCGTTCCTCCTGAATCCGGCGGCCGGACACGCGCACCGGGAGGGATGGGTCGTGCGGAAACTCAAGGCGGCGCTCGAGACCACGGCGCTCCGCTACGGGCTGGATTTTCCGCTGCCTGTGCTGGCGGCGCTCATCCTTGCAGTCGCCTCCGCCTTTGACCTGTTCCCGGCAATGAGCAAAGACTTTCTACCGGCGTTCCAAGAGGAGACGGCCCTCATCGCCGCCACCTCCGCGGCCGGGACGTCGTTGGAAGAAATGAACCGGATCTCCGACGTCATCGAGGAGCGCATCCTCTCCGTCCCCGAGGTCCGGCAGGTCGGACGCCGCCTCGGTCGCGCGGAGCGGGGCGACCATGTCGTGCCGGTGTCGACGGCGGAATTTGACGTCGATTTTCGGACAGCCGCAGACGGCGGAAGCGCGCGTTCCCGGCGGGAGGTGCTCGCCGACCTCAAGTCGCGCGTGCAATCCGTTCCCGGCATCTTTGCGGTCGTAAGCGGCCCGCTCGCCGACCGCATCGGCCACATGCTCAGCGGAGTCTCCGCGCCGGTGGCGGTGAAGGTGTTCGGTCCCGACCCCGACGTGCTGCGACGGATCGGGTCGGATATCCAGTCCCTCGCCCGGAAAATTCCCGGCCTGGAAGACGCGAAGCTCGACCAGCAATCGACCATTCCGCAGCTCCGCATCGAGGCCGACCGCGACCGGGCGGCGGCTTACGGGATCACGCCCGGGTCGCTGAACGAACAGCTCGGCACCCTCCTCGGCGGAAAGCGCGTGGCGGAACTCCGCGACGGGCAGCGCGCCATGGCGCTCGTTCTCCGGCTGCCAACGTCTTGGCGGGATTCGCCCGAGCGCATCGCCGGCCTCCCGGTTGAAACGTCGGACGGCCGACTCGTGCCCGTCGAAGCGGTCGCCCGCGTGCGGGAGGCCAAGGGGCCGAATGTCATCTTCCGCGAGAATGGCCAGCGGCGGTTCACGGTCGCGATCAAGCCGACCGCGCGCGATGCCGGAGCGCTGGTCGAGCGGCTCCGCGCCGAAGTCTCCACACACGTGCCGCTGCCCGAGGGGTATTTTGTTTCCTACGAAGGCGAGTTCCAGGCCCGCGAGGCCGCCGCGCGGAGGATGATGCTGCTCGGGGCCGTTGTTTTTGTTGCGATCCTGTGCCTCCTGACCGGCTATTTCCAGAGCGTGGGGCTCGCCCTTCAAGTGCTGGTGAACATCCCCCTTGCCATGGCGGGCGGGCTCGTGGCCACGTGGCTGATTGTTGATAACATCAGCATCGCAACCCTGGTCGGGTTCATCGCGGTCGGCGGAATCGCGGCGCGGAACGGAATCATGATGCTCTCGCATTACCTCCACCTCATGAGGCACGAAGGGGAAGGCTTCACGCGCGGGATGGTCGTCCGCGGGACGCTCGAGCGCATGGTGCCCGTGCTCATGACCGCGCTGGCGGCGGGCATTGCGCTTATTCCGTTCGTGCTCGCAGGCGACCAGCCGGGGAAGGAAATCCTCCATCCCGTCGCCGTCGTAATCGTCGGGGGCCTTGTCTCCTCCACGCTTCTCGATTTTCTCGTGACGCCGCTCGTCTTCTTCCATTTCGCCAAACGGTCCGCCCTCCGGGCCCTCGCCCGTCAGGCCGCTGCCTCCCATTAATCCACACCCACCAAACCCAATGAAAATCCACCAACTCCTCGCCACCGCCCTCCTCTTCACCACCGCCGCTTTTGCCGGCCCCGGCCATTCCCATGGCGCGAGGGAAGCCGGCCCGAACGGCGGCCGCGTCCTTACCAACGTCCACCCGCATGCGGAGTTCTTCGTCACCCCGGAGCGGAAGGTGCGCATCACCTTTCTCGACGACGCCGGAAAACCCGTCCCGCCCGCCGGACAGTCCGTCACCGTCACCACCGGCGAGCGCTCGGCGCCCACCCGCCTCACATTCACAAGCGATGCGGGCACCTCGCTCCTCTCAGAACAGACCCTCCCCGCCGGCGAATCGTGGCCGGCCGTTGTGCAGATCAAGGAAACGCCTGACGGCAAGACCATCGTGGAAAAATTCACCCTCAACCTCGCCACGTGCCCGGGCTGTTCGCATCCCGAGTATGCCTGCACGTGCGACCATGGCCATTGAGGGTTCGCACTTTCCACCGGCTGCGGATTCGTTTAGCTTCGGAGGATGTCCCGCGAAGCATCGATTGAGCGCAATACCTCGGAAACACAGATCCGCCTGCGGTTGAACGTGGACGGATCCGGAGCCTCGAACGTCTCGAGCGGGATTCCGTTTTTCGACCACATGCTCACGCTCTTCGCGCGCCACGGGCTGTTCGACCTCGAGCTCGAAGCCAAGGGCGACATCGAGGTCGATTTCCATCACACCGTGGAGGATACCGGCATCACCCTCGGCCAGGCGCTGACGAAAGCGCTCGGCGACAAAAAGGGAATCCGCCGCTACGGCTCCGCCTACGTGCCGATGGACGAGGCGCTCGTGCGCTCGGTCGTGGACCTGAGCGGACGGCCGTTCCTCGCGTATCAGGCCCCGTCCGACGTCGAGGCCATCGGCGGTTCGTTTTCGTTCCAGCTTGTTGAGGAGTTTCTCCGCGCGCTTTCCGTGCACGGGGGCATGAACCTCCATGTCGACGTGCTGGCCGGACGCGATGCGCACCACATGGCCGAAGGGGTCTTCAAAGCCCTTGCGCGGTCCCTCGATGCGGCGACCCAAATCGATTCGCGCGTGCAGGGCATCCCGAGCACCAAGGGCGTCCTCTGAGGATGAGCCGCAAAACCATCGGTGTGGTCGATTACGACCGCGGAAATCTTCGCAGCGTGAGCAAGGCGCTGGAAACCGCCGGCGCGCGCGTGGAGTTTGTCACGGCACCTGACGGGCTCGATCGCGTCGATGCCGTCGTCGTGCCCGGAGTCGGCTCGTTCGGCGACTGCGCGGCCAACCTCCAATCCACCGGACTCTGGGAGCCCCTTCGTGCCTGGATCGGAGACGGCCGGCCTTATCTCGGCATCTGCCTTGGCTACCAGCTTCTGTTCGAATCCAGCGAGGAGTCGCCGGGGGTCGCGGGATTGGGCGTTCTGAAGGGCCGCGTCGTGCGGTTTCCGCAGGGCGAATTGAAAGTGCCTCAGATCGGATGGAATCCGCTCATCGCCACCCGGGGCCCGCTTTATGATGGCATCCCGGACGGAACCTCGATGTATTTCGTCCACTCGTTCTACCCCGTGCCGGACGATCCGGCGATCGTCTCGGCACGCTGCGAATACGGGGTCGATTTTGCCGCGGGCATCTCCACCGGCGCCCTGCATGCCACGCAATTTCACCCCGAGAAAAGCCAGGCGGCCGGACTCGCGGTGCTCCGCAATTTTCAAAAAACGCTATGATCCTCCTTCCTGCCATCGACCTCATGGGCGGCGAAGTCGTCCGCCTCAAACGCGGCCTCGCCTCTGAGAAGACCGTTTACTCCTCCGACCCCGTCGCCTTCGCGAAAAAATGGGAGGATAGCGGCGCGGACTGGCTCCATATCGTCGATCTCGATGCCGCCTTCTCCGGCGAGCCGAAGAATCTCGATGCCATTGAGAAGATCTGCGCGGCCGTGAACATCCCGTGCGAACTCGGCGGCGGCATGCGGAATTTCCAGAACGTGAGCGCCGCGTTCAGTGCCGGCATCAGCCGCGTCATTCTCGGCACGAAGGCCTGCGAGACGCCCGACTACATAGGCGAAATGTGCGCGGAATTCGGCGGCGATCGGATTGCGGTCGGCATCGATGCGAAGGACGGAATGGTCGCCGTGAAGGGCTGGACCGAAACCACCGGCACCGACGCCCTCGAACTCGCGCTCTTTGCCCAGAAGTCCGGAGCCGGAACCATCATCTACACCGACATCGCCACCGACGGCATGCTGGAGGGTCCGAATTTTGCAGAGCTGGAAAAACTCCTCGGCCACCTGACTTGCAACCTCGTCGCGAGCGGCGGTGTTTCGAGCCCGGAGGATTTGAAGCGCCTCGCTGCCATGCCTGGGCTTTACGGCACCATCATCGGCAAAGCCCTCTACGACGGCCGCATCACCGGCCACCTCCGCGACATCGTTCCGGCCTGACGAATCGAGACGCCGGGAGTTTAATACCTCCGCCAGAGCGAGGGCAGGAAGAGCACCAGCAGGGCGAAAAATTCCAGCCGCCCGAGGAGCATCAGAAACGCCAGCACCATGTGCGAGGCCGGCGTGAAGAAGGCGAAATTTTTCGTCGCGCCCACCGCCTCCAGGCCCGGGCCGATATTGAAAAGCGTGGCCGTCACCGAGGTGAAACTGCTCAAAAGCGAGAGTTGTGGCTCAAGGATCGTGATGACGAGAGTCGCTGTCGCCACGGTCATTCCCGTCAGCGCGATGAAGAAGAGTGCGGCGGTCTTCTGGGACTCCTCAAGGATGACGCCGTTGAGTCGCACGGGCACGACCTGGCTCGGCCGGAAGGAGTTCCGCACCTGCTGGCCGGCCGTTTTGAGAAAAGCCAGCACGCGGCCGACTTTGATGCCGCCTGCCGTTGATCCCGAGCAGCCGCCGATGAACATAAGGAGCACAAGGATCGCCTGCGAAAGCGTCGGCCAGAGGTCGAAATCCGCCGACACGAAGCCCGTTGTCGTAATAATTGAAATGACCTGAAACGAGCTCCACTGCAGGCTTTTTCCGACCGGAACGCCCTGCCGGATGATGAGGTCGAGCGCCACAACGATGGTGGCCACAACGACGATACCGGCATACATCCGGAATTCCTCCTCCCGCCGGAGGCCCGCAATGTCCCGCCGGAGAGCGCGCACGAGCAGAAGGAAATTCGCGCCACCCAGAAACATGAAGACGCACAGCCAGAAGTCCATCGCCGCGCTGTTGTAGAACATGAGACTCTCATTTTTCGGGCTGAACCCGCCTGTCGAAATCGCCGCGAAGCTATGCAGGAGGGCATCGTAGAAGCTCATCCCACAAAGCGTGAGGGCGACGATGCAGAGCGCTGTGAGCGCGGTGTAAAGGCTCCACAGCCCCAGCGCCGTCTGGCGGATGTGCGAGTGAAATCCATAGCCGATCTGCGCGCTCGACTCGTGCCGGAAGAGCGCCTTGCTTCCCACGCCGAGCGAGGATAGCAAGGCAACGAAGAGCACCAGAATGCCCATTCCGCCAAGCCACTGCGTTGTCGCCCGCCAGAGGAGGATCGAAGGTGCATAGAGGTTCAAATCAGCGATCGCGGTGGACCCCGTCGTGGTAAAACCGGAGGCTGATTCGAAAAATGCTGCCGCCGGGTTCAGCCCGGGCTCGCAAAGGACGTAGGGGATCGCTCCGACGGCCGTGCAAAGAAGCCAGCCGAGGCCGACAATAGCGATGGCCTCCTTGCGAAGGATCTCTTTTCCCGCGTTGCGGCCGGCCAGCGAAAGTGCTCCGCCGATGAGAAGGGCAATGCCGATCGTTTTCAGAAGCGCCCGATCATTCGCGCGGTCTCCGCCCTGGTCGAGAAAATGCCCATAGGCTTCGCAAAGAATGAGCGAAGCTGCCATCAGCAAGACAAGAAGCCCGAGGACCTTGCAAAGAAGCCGGTAATTCACAGGCGGATCTCTAGCTGATCAAACGGTTGAACGCCTTGCGTGCGGCGGGCGCAATCATGGCCACCAGCACGTCGCCCTTTTCGAGAACATCGGCCGCTGCGGGGACCGAGGCGGAGGAGCCGCGCGTAAGAGAAATGAGCAGGCTTCCCTTCGGCCATTCGATCTGAGCGACCGTGCGACCGGCCAGCGGGCTTTCCGCGCCGACGGTGAACTCGCTCACATCGAGCCCGCCGCTTAGCGTGACCAGCGTGTTGGCGGCATCCTCGACCGTGAACCTCATGAGCTCGCGGCTCGTCGCGACGCGCGGGCTCACCGCACCAAGAATCCCGAGGCGCGAGCCCGCCCGTGTCACGGCGTCGGCGTAGTCGGCGCGGTGGATAAGGGTGACGCAATGCTTCACCCCGAGATCGCGCGCCTGGAGGCAGGTCATAACATTGTCCTCATCCTGCAGCGTGGCGGCGACAAAGAAATCGGCCTCGCCGACCTGCTCCTCGCGAAGTTGCGCCATCGAGGTGCCGTCGGCGTGGATGAGGGTCGTCTTGCTGAGGAGACGGGCAAGAAGCGCGCACCGCTTGGCGTCGCTCTCAAAAATCCGCGTGCGGAACTTTCCTCCCTCCAGCATCTGCGCAAGAGCGAGTCCGTACTGGCCGCCACCGAAGATGACGACCCGGGATTCGTCACCTGCGTGTGCGGCATCGCGGAAAAATACGGCCGCCTGGGCGAGCATGTTCGTTGCCCCGAATAGCGTCACCACATCCCCCGCCCGAAGAACCTCATCACCCGTCGGGATGAAAACCTCGTCGCGCCGCTGGATCGACCCCACGCGAACGCGGGCCGGCAGCTCGAGGTCGCGCAAGGCCTTGCCGGCAGCGGGGGTCGACGGGGAGATCCGCATCTGCTGGAGCTCGATGCGGCCGCGTGCGATCTCCTCGACCACGAGGCAGTCGGGATTGCGGATGTATTTGGCCAGCTCTACGGCCGCGAGGCGTTCGGAACTGAAGAGGTAATCGACGCCGAAGTGCGCACGGAAATCAAACAGCCACTGGTCCTGCTGGACGTCGGCGTGGATGCGGGCGATCGTTTTTTTCGCGC
>CAZSMN010000029.1:0-18531 GCA_964607615.1 uncultured Chthoniobacterales bacterium
GGCGGCTGCGATGCCTGGCTCGACATCTCCTGAACCGTGCTCGAAGCCGCAGTTGTGGAGGTGCTGCCGGATGTCAGGCCGGATACGTTCGGGGCGGCTGCGACAGGCGCTGTGGGAACACCCGTGGTCGTGCCGCCGGTAGCTATGTTGTCGGCATTCAACACGGCGGTTGCCGCGATCACGACGTTGCCGGTCGCACGGATGCCGGCATCGCCAGCGTCGACGATACCGAGGGGGGCAATCAGGCTGACGTTGCCCGGAGGAACGCCGACGACCGAAGCGAGAACGCCGATACCGCCACCGGTGGCAAGACCGGCAAGGTCGGTGAGAACCTCGCCGGATTGGGTATCGACAGAAACACGGGTCGGCGGCGCCGAAACAACTGTCTTGGCAGCCGTGCCGGCTGCGATGTCGCCCTCTGACGACCAGATGGTGATATCTCCGCCACGGAGGGTGAAGATTCGGCCCTTGCCGATGTCCACGTCGCCCTTCGTCAGGATGGAAATCGAGCCGCCGTATTCCGTCACGATTCCGGGAGGAGCGAGGGATTCGCTGAGCAGGCTGGACGCCATGCGCACCTCTCCGGTCGGGGCGATGATCGAGATGGCGCCGCCGGTCCGCGTGCGAATGTCGCGATTCTGGGTCAGGATGGTGCCCTCGCCGGTAATGTCTCCAAACAGTAATTCGATCGCCTCGACGCCCGCCTCGTAGCTTCCCGTATCAGCCGCGGTTTGGCCGGATTCCCGCAGGACCTGGAAAAGTGCCGCCAGTGCGACCGAGGCACGCTGGTCGTTGGAAAGGGCCTGCAGGTCGGTTGACGCGACGGTCTCACCCAATGCCTCGGCAAGCAGTTCTGGAGTCACGACACCAGCGTAGCTTTTGAGAAACTCATCGACGGCCAGTGCGCTGGCACCGAGGCCCAGAGCCGGGCCGATTCCCGCGGCGACATAGATCGACGCGCCATCGAAAGGCAGAGCCGGATTGCGGAAGTTGCCGATGCTGGTGATGCCAACTCCGGTTCCGTCGGTATTGAGGGCACCTGTGCCGAGGTCCAGTGTTCGACCGGCGAGCACCTGCAGGGTGCCGCGGCCGCCGATCTGGATGTCGCCCGAGAGAGGCCCTTGGTTTGACGCCATGGCGTTTCCTGTCTGGGAAGCTCTGGAGCGCAATTGGCCCGAACTGGAGTAGGGGAGGAGGTCGCGCGCCGCGGCCACGACGGAAATGTCGCTGACGCGCATGTTCTGCATGTAAAGGGCGACGTCGGTGATGTCCTTCTCGGCGAGGAGGCGCACGGCGACCGGGGAGAAAAGGGTGAGGCCCTCGATGTTTCCCTCGCCGGCGTAGATGCGGGCGGGATTCGGGTCGTCCCGGTGGAGGAGCCCCTTGGCATGGCGCGCTTCTTTGAACTGCGAACTGGCGTTTGCTCCTTCAAACGAACCCGTTTCGGCAAACGCGTTGGCAACGCCCGAGAAGACGGCGTTCTGCGTCGTGAGCAATTGCGTGCGGGAACGACCCACAATGGCCGTCGCGGAGAGGGGTGACAGCGCGGCCGGCATCTGTGCCGGGTCGGCATCCGAGAAGTTGATTCGCGAGGATTTCCAAACGGTTGTCGATTGACCGGGGACGATGAAGTCCGAGACGCCTGTCGGTTGAATTCCGTTGATCGCTCCGGAGGCCACCAATTCCAAACGGCCGGTGGGCGACGGGAAGAGGTTGAGGTTTCCGGCAAGGTTGATGTCGCCCGAGAAAGCGGTGGAGATCAACGAAGGCGCCATGATGGAAAGGACGGAATCGAACGGGGAAACGTTCGTTTCCACAATGCGCAGCCACGGTTGGAACCAAGCCGCCGACGTGTTGGCAAGCAGGTGCTGGGTCTGAGTCCAAAGGGAGAGAATCGGACGCGGAGCAGCCTCGGTGGGAAGCTGGGTTTCGAGGCGGTGGGTGATTCCGCCACCGAACGACGTCACGCGAACGCCGGCCGCGCTGCCGTAGGTGGAGAAGTAGGATTTGTTCCAATAGCGGTTGTTGGTGCCCTGCGGGAGAAAGAAGGCATTTGCCACCGGACCGAGAAGGATGTCGCTGCGCGCAGAAACATCGAACGAACTCTTCCCGACAAAGAGCGTCGTGGGTAGCCAGCTGAGCGGATCAGCCAGGCTCGGATTGGCCAGGCTGGAGATCAGACCCAGCGTCGGCGAGCGGGTTCCATTCGTGACGATGCTACCGCCGGCCTCAAGGAGGCCGTGGCCGCGCTCCGCATAGTAGACACCGGCATCAATATTCCGGCCGGCACGGACGACAAGGTCGCCCCCGCCCAGTTCCTGGAGTTTCGAGGAATCGGGAGTGCCGTCCGGCGTTCGCGCATTGGTTGGAATCGATGCGTCGACGTTCCGGACGTCCCTTCCTGCCGTGAGAAGGATATCGCCCCCTCCGAGGGCGCCGACACCTTGAAAGAAGTTGCTGAAATCCACCCACCATGTCGTCGGAGACGGGAGGGCGGCTACGCTTTGAGGACCGCTCTGATACCCGCCGATGCCGAATTCGCCCGTCGCGGGGTCAATGAATCCCCGGCGGTAGAGCCAGTTGGACGGCAGTTGCCGCGACGAATCCTCAACGACGACGCTGCCGGATCCGGTGGTGCGGTTGATGTCGGTTCCGGCTGAGATCCGGATGTTGCCGCCGGACATGGAGTATTGAACCGGATAGGAGATCGAACTGGTGCGCTGTGGGGCGCCAAGGCTGCCCTGTGAGGTCTGGTTGTCGATGATGACGGGAACGGAAAAGTCACCGGTGGAGTAAACGGAGGTGTAGTCGGCTACACGCACGCCGGCCGTATAGATGGCGGCGAAGGGGTTAAGAAGCGTGACATTTGCCGCACTGGAGATGTCGATACTCCCGGTTCCGGTGCGCACAACCTGAAACCGGTTGTTGACGGCGGTGCTGGTGAGAGCCGAGGTGCCGTTCGAGAACGTGGCGTTGTTGTAGTTTTTGCCGAGGCGGAAAGACCCTCCGAATCCTGTGGTAATGAGCCCCGCTGGACGGACTCTGCGGTAGTCCGCTGCCGAGAAGTCGGAGCCCGCCGTGAAGCGGTACGACCACGATTGGGTATTCAGCGGGAGAGCGGAATGTCCGGCAGCCGGGGCCGCGATCGCCGAGAGGGGAGCAAGCCAGAGCCACGAGCCGTTGGAACTGGCAAGCGTCGGAGTGAAGCCGTCGCTGATGGCATTGTTCAGCACGATATCGCGGGAGGCACGCAGGGTCAGAACGCCGGGGGCGCGTTTCGGTCCGTAACGGAAAGTGGCGAGGTTCCAATCGGAGGTTGAAGTCGAGGATGTCGTTCCCAGGACAAGATCGCCGTTCGCGGCGGTATTGACGATCTCTGCGCCGGGTGCGAGCACGAAGAGGGGTTCAAGCCCGGGCTGGGAGGCGAGAAGCGACGCCATCATCGCATTGTAATTCGCCGAGGCCGTTCCTGCGGTGCCGAGGTAGCTTTGTGCTTCGCTATTGATCTGGTTCTGGATCGCGGTGGTGATCGTGCCGGTCGATGTGTAGACCTTGAAGCCTTCGGCGAGGATGCTTGAGGCTCCTTCGATCATGCCATGGAGAGGGAGAATTCCGATTCCCGTACCACCGCCGGCTCCAGTGCGGGGCGCGCGGAGGTGGAGCGTGCCGGTGAATTGACCATTGAAGGCCGAAGTTCCCGGCGTCGTGGCAGAACCCGCCACGTATCCTGCCACATCGAGGTCGATCTTGGAGCCTGTCGCAAGGCTGAGTTTCGCTGAGGTATTGGCCACTCCGTTGATCGAAGCGCCTGCTTCGAGACGGATCTCTCCACCTTTTCCGGCGCTGCTGAATCTCTGACCGGATGCATCGAGGAGTGCCCCGCTGGCCAGGGTCAGGTCATTGCGTGCCAAGAGGGCGATTTTTCCGCCGGTCTCGCCGCTGACATCGATGGTGCCATCAACTGTGAGCGAGCCGGCATCGAGAGACAGGAGAAATTCACGAACCTTGGTTACCCCGGAGAGCGTCAGGCTTCCGGACCGGATACGGAAACTCCGTGTCTCCGTGAAGCCGCCGGTATTGAGCAGATCGGAAAGTGTGGAGAACGATGCGACCGATCCCGCATCGAGTTCAAACGAACCACCGGTGCCTTCGCTGCCGGCAAAAGCTTCAAACCGGCCTGCCGCGGTGAAGAGACCGGACGGAGTGCGGATCGCAACCCGTCCGGCATTACCGCCGCCGGCCGGTGCGCTCACATCGACTTCGCTGCCGGCGAGGAGCGCGACGTTGCCTGTCTCGGCATCGAGAGTGATGATGCCGCCATTCGAATATCTCGTGACGTCGTAGAAGGCTTCCGAGCGTCCCGAGGCATCAAGTTTTCCGGATATCGTGATTCCTCCGGCACCGGATGCCTTCATGGTAAGCGAGCCACTGGGCAGGAGGATATCGGTGGATGACTGGATCGAGGCAGCAGAAATGGTCAGGGCACCGCCGAGGCCGGGAGAAACGCCAGCGCCGGAGGCGGATTTATTGAGGATCATTTCGCCGCCAGCGCTCAGCGATTGCGTGGAGCCTTTGGATGCCGCGATTACCGGGGTGTTCGCCGTCAGGCGACTTTGCGCGGCGAGTCCTCCAGTGCCTGAGAAGAGAATGCCGGACGAGGCATTGAGCACGACCTGATCGAACTGCGACAATGCAATCTGCCCGCGCTGGACATCGATTTCCGAGGCATCGACCACGAGCGTGCCCGATGGGGATGTGATGGAGGCCAACGGGCTCGCGCCGGTATTTGTGAAGACAACGCGGCGGGCTTGGAGGCCTGACACGCCAATGCCTTGGTCAAAGCCTCGGAGCGTTCCGGCATTCAGTTTCAGCTCAGACAGACCTGGACCGCCAAGATGGCCTGCGCCGTAGAAATCGATCGACGAACGGTAGCTGGTCAGAGCGATCGCGTCGGAAGACGCCAGCTGACGGAGGAGCGGGCTTGTTAGAACGAGTTGAGGTGAGAGCAGGTCGACCTGTCCGGCAGTAACGGGACCCGGACGGAAGGCGATCGCCACCTGCCCTGCGCCCAAGGAGAGGGAGCGGGCCGAGAGTGAGGTGGACGGTGCGAGATTGAAGCCATGGGTCGAGTCCAGAACTACACCGGGCGCGGCGATTCGGGCTCCGGCCCCGAGTGTCAGGAGAGGGCTCGTCGACGCGGTTACGCCGGAGCGTGTCAGGGTCGTGCTGACGTCCGAAGCGACGCGGACGGCTGCACCGTCGCCTGAGATCACAAAAGCACGGCCGGGCTCGGTCGTGGCGCCGGAAGAAGTCAGACTGCTACCGTCGGCAATCGTCAGGGAGCTCCGCGCGGCAAGAAGGAGGTCAGCGCCGGCCAGTGTCTCGCCGGCGTTGTTCAAGAGGAGGTTGCTCGTCCGCACGGAGACAGAGGAGTCCTCACGAACACCTCCGATGATGAGACTTTCGATGCCGAAGCTGTTCAGGCGCTCCGAGCGGAGCACCGCAGGGCCGCTGGCGTTCTGGTTGCGGCCGGCGATGATGATGTCGGCATTGCTGCTGAAGTCTGCCAGCGCACCCCGTCCGCCGTTCGCGGCGGCGCTTCGAATCGTGCCCTCGATGTTGAGCGCGTTGTTTCCTTGAATGCGGAGGTAGGCCGAGTCCTGCGGGAGACGTGCTACCTTCTCAAGTCCGAGAGCCCGGGCCCGTTCGGGGAAAAAGGTATTGGCCGAGAGCTTCAGGTATTCCGCGCGCTCGGCGATCACCGAACCGGGGACGACCTCCCAGACCGACCTCACCCCAACGACCGAGCGTTCTTTGTTGAGGGAGTTGACCGCGAAGCCGGCGACCCTGGCGGAGCCATCAGCCACGGTGAAACTGCCCTTGACGGCACCGCTCAAGGGCGTCACGAGGAACGCGCCCGGAAGGAGCGCGTAGCGGGCCGGGAGAAGTGTGAAATAACCGGGCGCAAGCCCCTTCACCCCGTCGAGATAGACTCGGTCTCCGGTGGTGAGGCGGTCATGCACATAGCCGCGATCGCGCACGCCTTCGCTGTCATCCAGATTGGATGCCAAGCCAGATGTGTTGAACGGGGCATAGGGAGCGGAGGTCGGCTCAAAGCCGGGGAGGATGGCATAGCTGGGGGACAACCCGTACTGATAAGGTTCATCCTTGTAGGTCGGATTCGGTGAAAGGATGTCAACCGGCCCTCCGTTTCCTTGGATCCACTGATACGCGAGAAGATCGCCTCCTCCTTGGAGGTCGACCAAGGCCCCGGAGCGGACATCGACGCGATCGGCTCCGATAAGGATTTGCTTGTTCGCAAGGAGCTCGCCATCGGTGATGTTCTGGCCCTTGGGATCGATCCAACTGGTCCCGTCAAAGCTGACACCGTAAGGAACGAGCAAGGGAGCTCCCGTTACCGGGTGGCGTCCGCTCACCGAGGTGATGCTGCCGGATCGCAGGGTCAACTGCGCCGTCGTGGGTGTGGCGATGGTATCCTGGGCGATAGGGTTTGCAGGGGCCGTTCCGAATCCATCCCAGCCGAGGACAATCCTGCCGAACGGTGCCAGGAGAACGCCGCCTTGATCGATTATCGATGCCTGGACGCTGAGGAGTCCACCCGCAGACAGGGGCGCGACAACGGAGTCGCCGGAGCGTCGGAACTGAATGGTCCCGGGTCCGGCGGCCGAGTCGTAGGCAAAAATGTGAAACTCCGATGCGGTGGTCGGGTAGATCTGCGCCGCCTCGAAGGCGAGCGAACCCGCAATCTGAATGGCACCGTTACCGCGGATGCTGCCGTTACGCGCGACGAGCGATGCCGCACCGACGTTGGACAGGGAAAGCGTTCCGACGTCGATCAGGTCGGCCTCGACGGATAGACGTCCCGTGCCGAAGGTCGGAGCAAAGGCATAGTTCGGGTTCAGGCCGGAAATGGTGAACAGGGTCTTGTCATCCGTTGGAAGCTGCGGGGGACGGAAGGGCTGGCCGAGCTTCACGTAGGGAGCGCGGAGGCTGACGCGCGAGTTGGCAGCGAGTACGCCTCCAGAAGCAACGTCGAGGGCTTCCGATGCGGACACGGTTACCGGACCGTCGAAGCGGACGTTGCCGCCCAGCTTGAGCGCGTCGAAGCCACCGGTTTCAAATTGCTGGATCGAGAAGTAACCGATGCCCGGAATCTGTTGGCCCTGCCGGTTGTAGATCGGGAACCCTGCACCTTGACCAACTCCGGCTCCGATGGCGACCTGAGGCAACTGTGAGACAATGAGGTTAAGGTCGGCGGAACTGGTGACGGCGGCCGAGTCGTAGAACCGTCCGGACGAGACCTCGATGGCCCCGCCGCGTGCGGTCGGTCCCCCGGCTTTTCCAACCAGATCTCCATTGACGATCAGGAACTCGCCGCCGGCGAGGCGGATTGTTCCCGCGTTGCTTTCCAGCGGGGTGGAAAGGGTCTCGAGTGAGCGGAGCGGGCGGTTGATGCCGCTGGTGACCGGGGCCTGCGCGTCGGTAACGAGGCCGAGCTCCGCCGGCGTCAGGTCCAGCGAGCCGCGGGTTCCCGAGACGTCCAGACGTGATCCTTCGGGCATCAGGATGTTACCGGTCAGAGAAATTTCGCCACCCGGGAGGATGGCACCGCGGTTGCGGCCATAAGCGTCGGGGACGAGGAGCCGGGCGCCGGCAGCGGAGACACTGGCACGCGGTCCAATAAGCACGGTTGTGCGGGCGAAGTCGGGATCAATTTCGAAAGAAGGGAATTTCCGGGCGCCGCGGATCGTAATTTTCCCCGCTGGAGCCTCCAGTTTTCCGAGCACGGTGACGGTTTGACCGTCCAAGGTGAGAGCCGCCTGCGGTTCGAGGATGATGGAGGCTGACTCGGCAACGACGATATCGCCCCGCACCTTGAGGTCGCCGGTATTCGTAGCGAGGCCGGTCACCGGGTTCGTGCCGGCAAAGTCCTCAAGAACGCCCGGCGCGCTGAAGGAGAGCGAAACCGGCTGGCGCTGTCCCAGCGGACGGGTTTGCGGTGTCAGGAGGCTTGTCGGCTGCGCGGTTCCGGTGTTGGCCACGAGATTTTGCGCAACGGGGGAGAGGTTGACTCCGGGTGCGATCCATACCGCGGGCGTGTAGAAATCCGGTGCGAGCGGCGAGCCGCTTGCGTCACGAAGGGAAGCGGATTCTGCGGCGGTGGGGACACTTCCGATGCCCGTCAGTTGGAACGATGTGAAGCCCCCTTGATTGAAGAAGGATTCGGGAAGAACGAGCGAGTCAGACTTCAGGGCGGCGCCCCCGACCTGGATGAGCGGGGCTGTCAGTGCGAGTGTGCCGCCTTTCATGCCGCCGTAGCCTTTCAGGCTTCCGTCCAGCACGAGGCGGCCGCCAAGAAGCGATTTAAGGGAAGGATCCTGGCCGGCAACGATCTTGAGTGAACCGCCGCTCCCGTAGGTGTAGCTGCCTCGGTAGTTGATGCTGAGGCCGCCGGAGACGTCAAGCTGGCTGCCTTTGGAAAGATTCACGCTGTAGCCCGTGAGCGCGATGGATCCACCACCCGGCAGAAACTCCGACTCGGATCCCGAAGAGCGGAAGACCCGGTCGTCAACAATCGTTCCACTCACGTCGATGAAGGCATCGGGTGAAAGGGACACCAGGCCGGCGGAGGGTTTGATTTTCGGTGCGGCGCTCGCCGGATCTGCTTTAAGGATCGACGCGAGGTAGGGGGAGATATTGTGGGCCGTCAGTGTGACGCTGCCGCCCGGGATCCGGATGCCGCCGCTCAGCGCCACGTTCTTCGCTGTCGCGCTGAGAGATCCGCCCTCAGGAAGCGTGATGACCGTTCCTTGCGTAACGAAGAAATCCGCCTCGCTGTTCTCGAATTTCACATGGCCGAATCCGCTGGTGTCGAAAAACTCCTGAGACAAGGCAAAACTGCTGTCGTCGGAGTAGGTGTCGCTGCCCAGAGTGAGGGTCGGAGGGTTGATGGCGACGTCCGGGTAAATCACGCCGGTGAAGTCCTTGCTGCTTTGGCTCTTGAAGGCGAGGGAGAGGCTTGCGAGGGCGGCCAGGGTGCTGGAGGCATTTGACGAGCGGAGCTGCCGCGGTCCTGTCACGGTGTTGCCGAGCAATTCACCGGAGAGGAGAACCGAGGGCGCTGTGATCGAAAGCTCGCCGCCATCAGCGCCCGAAATCTGTTCGGGCTCCCTGTAGCTGCCGGTCATCGCCAGAGGGGTGCGCCACGTCTCGGTGATGCCCCATTTTGCCTTTGTGCGGCTGAATGTCGGAGAGTAGATGCTGTTGTAGGTACGATCCGGGGTGGCCTTTGCCACGTCGACGAGATAGCGGCCCTGGTAGAGGAGGCGGGTCGTCTGGACCGTTCCGCCCTCCATCCGGTAATAGCCACCTGACACGTCGATGAGCGAGCCGGCTTGCGTTTGAACAGACTGCCCGGCGCGTATCGTGATCGTGCCGCCGCCGACTGTGAGCTGCGCGGCAGTGCGCTCGATCAGGTTAAGGAACCCGGTGGCGTCACCGAGCGGGGTTCCGATCCACTGGCGTCCGAAGTAGGTGCCGGTTTTCCGGAGGTCGATCGTGAGTTCGGCTCCTCGCACCAGGCCATCGCGCTGGAGGGGGGAGACCGCCAGTTCTGTTCCGCGAAGCTGGACATCGAGAATGTTCTGCTTCAGCGGAAGGAGCACGTTCGTTACGCCGGAGACATCCAACAGCGAACCCGATTGGAGAGTGATCTGACCACGGGAATAGACAAATTCGGGATCGCCCCGGCGGTAGGTGAGGCGGTTGTTCCCATCGAGAGATTCGATGACCTCCCGCCAATCTCCGGCTTGAATCGAGACATCGGCGCTGGGCGCGAGAACGGTCGACGACTCTTCGAAGCGGATGTCCCGCGCCGTCATGTTGATCCGGGACTTGATCGGCAGCGAGGTGCCGACCGTTGTCGCGTTGCTCGCAATATCCGGGAGGATGCGGGTCAGAGAGTCCGGTCCAAGGACGATGCTGCCGGTTTTGCGGTGGAGGAAGGCGGCTTCGCCGGGCTGGTTGATGGGATCGTAGTCCGTATTGGGCACGGCATCGTAGCTGGCGGAAAGATCGATGCGACCATTGAGGGCGACGGTGGTGACGCCGTCGATGATGCCATTTTGCTCAATTGCCTTGCCGGAGAGCGATGCGCTGCCGGTGGGAATCTCAATCAGACCGGAATTGATGACGCGTCCGCCATAGGTGCCCACTGATCCGATGAAGGTGTCGAGGCCGCGGAGGCTGGGATCACTCGAAGGGTGCGCGTCAAACCCGACCTGCAGGCCGGCGGCAAGGATGGTTTGGCCGGACGGCGTGGAGATGGTGCCCCGGTTGATGACGTTGGCACCGATGAGGGCGACGCGGCCGCCACTCCCTTCGCTGTTAACGGAAGTCTCCAACCGGGCACCAGACTCAACGATGACGTCGCCATAGCGCCCGCTGGCGGGAGCAGGAGGCGGAGTGAAGGTTCCCTGAGCCGTTGAACTGAAAAGAAACTCGTTAAAATAGGTGTTCTGGGTTTTCGGCTGGTTCAGCAGACCGCGCTCAAGGAAGCCGTCATTGATCGGCAGGGAGGAGGCGACGAGGGTGCGGGTGTTGACCTGGCTGCCGGCGCCGAAGAGGATGCCGTTCTGGTTGAGGATGTAGACTTGGCCGTCGGCGTTGATGCGTCCACGGATCTGGGAAGGGCGGCCGGAGGGGTCGAAGACTTTGTTAAAGGCGATCCATTTGCCGGAATCGCGTCCGCCGGCGCTTTGGTCGAAGTTGACGCTGGTGTCGCGGCCGACGTTGAAGGTTTCCCAGTGCAGGACGGCCTGGGACTGGGTCTGGCGGATGTTGACGTTGTTGCCAGCGGCGACGGGGGCATTGGCACCGGTCCAGCGGGCATTGGCGCCGGTGGCGACTTTGAGTCCGCCCGTTTGGAGGCCGTTGGGGATCGTGTTTGCTCCGGCGGCGGCGCGGGCGGCGGCCTGGAGCTGGCGCATGTCGGCGACGGCTTTTGTGGTACGGGCAAGGCGGTCCTGGGCCTTGGCATTGGCTGCCGCGGCGGCCTGGGAACCGGCGTTCTGACGGGCAGCGGCGGAATCCCGACCGGAGGCGTTTGCCCTCGCGCCTCCCCGGAGAATGTCGCCGGCTTGCACACCATGTGGCGGGTAGCCGACCAGAAGGAGAGCCATCAAAGCAGCCAGAAGGTCGCGGAGCCCTCGTGGGATACGCGAAAAAACAAGTCCGCCACGGGTCGCGGAGGCACGGCACGGACGGGCCCGTTTGCAGAGGAAACGGGCCGGAGAGAGTCCGGTCTTACGGTCGGGAGAGGTCATGCGGCTGGTCGCGGACACTCTCGACGGGGCAGGGGTTGCCCGAAAGTGGCCGAATGTTACAAAATCGTCACATTGGGCACAGGGAGGTGGCTGTCAGGAAGTTGCGGTTTTTTCCGGGGTTCCCTGGCCACCCCGCATGAGACACCCTCCCGGAGCCAATGAGGGAGGGTTGACACTTTGTGCTTGCAGGGCAGGCAACCGTTGGGGCCCTCTTTCGTCAAATGGACGATCGCATCATGAGCCCAATCGACATCGAGAGCCACGAATACAAAAAGCAGTTTGCACACGAGGCGACGCGGTTGGCCATCGAATCGGTGGAGAAGGGGTGGGGGGGGCCGTTCGGGGCCGTCATTGTCAAAGACGGCGAGATCATCGGTCGCGGCCAGAACCGGGTGCTTCTCACCGGCATTCCGGTTTACCATGCCGAAGTGACGGCGATCATCGACGCCTGCACAAAGCTGAACCAGAAAGCCCTCCTGGGATCCGGCCACAACGAGGGAAACCTGAAACTGATCCCGCGTCCGGAAGGATCGACCGACCCGGTGCCCGAGCGCGCGCAGATGCTGAAGGGATGCGATATCTATGTGAGCGGGGCTCCGTGCCCGATGTGCATGAGTGCGATTTACTGGGCGCGCATTGACCGCGTGTATTTTGGCACGCGGCTGGAGGATGCGAGCCGGATCGGGTTCGACGACGAGTTCCAATACATCGACTTCCGCCTACCCTGGGAGGAACGGAAGGCCATCCAGTGTACTCCAGACTTCGAGCGGGACTACGCTCTCAAAGCGTGCGAGGCATGGCAGAACAAGCCGGACCGGCATCCCTACTGACGGCGGCGGCGCCGATGTGGGCGCCCCTACTTTCCGGACGCAGCGGCGCGCTGAGGCACCTTGACGATACGGTTGACGTCGTAGCCTTGGGCGGTGAGGCGCTTGAGGATGGATTCGTAGTCGGCGTCTGACATCTGCGGTTCGCGGCTCATGATCCACACCAGGTCGCGCGACGGGTGTCCGATGACGGTGTGGCGGTAGTCGGGGCTCAAATCGATGATCAGGAACGGCGCGCGGAACGGCCAGAGGAACTGCACGGTCCATTCGGAGTTGGTTTGACGGTTCACCACGCGGCCGAGGGCTTTCATTTCCTGCTGCGGGGCATCGAGCGTCTTTTTGTGGAAGACGTAGCGGACGTCGATGTTCCCGTCCGGGCGGGGTTCGTAGATATCCATCGTGCCGACATTATTCTTCTCCACAAACCACGGGATCGTACCGATGACATACCACGGGCCCATGAATTTCGGCAGATCGACGTAGGGGACGGTTTGTAGCGGGGCTTTTTTTGGCACGGAGGAACAGGCGGCGAGGCAGAGGAATAGGACGATGAGTGCGAGTCTCATGGTAATGCTACGTTGCATGCGGAGCCGGAAGACTCAAAATTCTCCCGCCACGCTTCTTCTTTTCACCGGGGTGGGATTCGGCTACATCCCACGGGCATTATGAGTCCTTGGGAGTATCTGTTACAGCCGGCGATTTTGTTCTTTCTCCTCGGTGCGCTGGCCGTGGTTGTCCGGTCGGATCTGGAGATTCCGGAGTCTGTCCTGAAAATTCTGTCGCTCTATCTGCTTTTCTCGCTGGGATTCCGGGGTGGAACCGAGCTTCAACACACGCAGTGGGCGTGGTCGGTGGCACTGCCGCTTTGCGCGGCGGTGGCGGCTTCGTTCGTGCTGCCGCTTGTGATTTTTCCCGTGGTGAGAAGGACGTTTGACCGTCCGACGGCGGCGGCGATCGCGGCGACGTACGGCTCGGTCAGCGCGGTGACGTTCATGACGGCCTCGTCGTACCTCGACGCACGCCAGACGGCGTATGGTGGGTATATGGTGGCAGCGCTGGCGCTTATGGAGAGTCCGGCGATCCTGACCGGGCTGATTCTGGCGCGGGGAAGCGGAGGCAGCGGCAAGTCGCTCTCGTGGGGAGCGGTCCTTCACGAGTGCCTGGCCAACAAGTCCGTCCTTGTCCTGCTTGGCAGCCTTGCGATCGGCCTGGTGACACCGCCGTCCGGGGCGAAGGCACTTGACCCGTTCGTTCATGCGATGTTTCCGGGTGTGCTCTGCTTCTTCCTTCTCGATTTGGGAATTGTTGCGGCGAGACGGGTGGCGGATTTGAAAGCCTCCGGTGTCTTTGCGGTCGCCTTTGCGCTGGCCTTCCCGATTCTGGCCGGTGGTGCGGCACTTCTTGTGGCGAAGTTTCTTGGAATGTCGAGGGGTGATGCGGTCTTGTTCGCGGTTCTTTGCGGCTCGGGCTCCTACATTGCCGTGCCGGCTGCCTTCCGTGCGGCTCTTCCGGAGGCGAATCCCAGTATCTACGTCGCCCTTGCATTGGGCGTGACGTTTCCGTTCAACCTGCTGATCGGCATCCCGCTGGCCTACTCGATCACACAGAAGATCTGGTAGACCTAGAGGGTGTCATGCACTTTGGCCAGGCAATCGCAGGAGAGGAATTTGGCGATTCTCAAGGCGCGAGCGAAGCGCCTGTGTGTAAGTCACACTGGTCAAGCGAGTAACGCGGAGAATCGCCAAAAGCCTCCCTGCCCAAAGTGCATGACACCCTCTAAAAAACCGCCCGAACGCTCTGCACGCCCTGGATGGCCAGGATGGCAGTGATCGTATCGGCGGCGAGATCAGGAGAAATGGCGGGCCCGAGAGTGATCTGTGCGGTGCCGTCGCGCATCTTCGCTGCCGGAGCTCCTGAGCCGTTGTTGGCCAAACGGCTGCGGATGCGGGCAAGCGCTATGGATTGCTCGTAGAGAGAAGGCTCAGGGACGGTGATGTCGGTGCGACGCACCACGAGCGTGTCGTTGCCCACGCGGGCCACCTCGTATCGTCCGCGGATCTCGGCCGCCGTGCGCTCGGTGAGGGACTCTGACCGGGGCGAGGGGACAAGGCCGGATGCAGGACTGTCACCCGTGGTTGTCGCTGACTCCGCAGAGACCGTCTGGAGGCGGCGCGCACTCTCCGGACCGGACGAACTTCCGGTGACCGAAGAAGGCGGGGAATCAGGCTGCCTCGCGGAAGCTTTGACGGCAGAGGAACCGGTGCGACCTGCGGAGCAGGCGGAAAGGATCAATGCAAGGGCGCAGGGCAAAACAAACCGGCGGTATGACCTCAAGGGCAGAACAAAACGATTGGCATTCTGCCTTTGCAAAAACAAGGAGATCCTTGAAGAGGGGGCTCCTGAAATCCTTTCCAACCGCCGACGAATGCCGGCGGGGTGAGAGAGCGCAAGTCTTACGACTTGTAGCGCAACCGCTTCTTGTGGCGGTTTTCTTTCATGCGCTTGCGGCGCTTGTGCTTCGCGATTTTCGCTTTTCTCTTCTTTTTTAATGAACCCATGGGAATGCGGGACGGCTAGTAAACTAATTTGTTGAGCGGATACTCGATGATCCCCTCGGCTCCGAGCGCTTTCAGCGTCGGAACGATCTCGCGGACGACTTTCTCTTCGATTACCGTCTCGATGGCGACCCATTCGGGCTGCGCCAGGGGCGAAACTGTAGGATTCCTTAATGCGGGAAGTGCCTCAAGCAAATTCTTCAGGCTTTTTTCCGGCAGGTTCATTTTGAGTCCGACCATATCGCGGGCAGCGAGGGCGCCCTGGAGGAGGAGGGCGAGCTTTTCCATCTTGCTGCGCTTCCATTCGTCGGCCCATGCGCCGTGGCCTGCGAAGAGGGCGGGGTAGGATTCCATGAGCGTGCCGATGATGCGCAGCTTGTTGGCGCGGAGCGAGGATCCGGTTTCCGTGATATCGACGATCGCATCGACGAGGTCGGGCACTTTCACTTCGGTAGCGCCCCAGGAGAATTCGATCTCGGCACTCACGCCGTTGTCTTCGAAGTAGCGTTTGGTGAGGCCGACGGCTTCGGTGGCGACGCGTTTGCCTTCAAGATCCTTCACGGTTTGGAAGGGGGAGTCCTCCGGCACGACGAGCACCCAGCGGGTCGGGGCGGAGCTGACCTTGCTGTAGGGGAGGGCGACGGCCTCTCGGACATCGGAGGCATTTTCCGCCACCCAGTCGCGGCCGGTGATGCCGCAGTCGAGGTAGCCGTGCTCGATGTAGCGGCTGATCTCCTGCGCGCGGAGGATGCGGATGCGGAGCTCGGGATCATCGACCGACGGGCGGTAGGACCGGCTGGAGCCGGAAATGGTGAACCCCGCCTTGGCAAAAAGCGCGATCGTGGGTTCCATGAGGCTGCCCGACGGGAGGCCGATGGTGAGAATCTTTTCGTCCATGAGAGCCGGTCAGTATCTCGACGGGCCCGCCGGTGGTCGATACGAAAAATCGCGAGGCCCGTGGCGGGTGGCAAAACTTTCCGTTCGACCACGGCCGCCGCCGGTCTCAGGATGGCGGCCGTATGACATTTCAAGCCCGAATCGACCAGGACATCAAAGCGGCCATGCTGGCCCGCGAGGCCGCCAAGCTCGGCGTTCTCCGCATGCTGAAGTCCGCCCTCATGAATGCCGCCATCGAGAAATACGGTGCGGGCGGAGCGCTGGAGGATCTCGAAGCCCTCGCGATCGTGAGGAAAGAAATCAAGAAGCGGCAGGACTCCGTCGAGAGCTTTGAAAAAGGCGGACGTCCGGAGATGGCAGAGAACGAGCGGCAGGAGATCGCGCTTCTGACGACGTATCTTCCGCAGGCGCTCTCCGCAGCCGAGATCGAAACGCTGGTGAAAGAGGCGATTGCGGAGGTCGGTGCGACCACCCGCAAGGACATGGGCGCGGTGATGAAGCTCGTTAACGCCAAGGCCGCCGGACGCGCGGACGGCAAGGCCTTGAGCGCAGAGGTGCAGCGGCTTCTGCCCTGACGCCGGCCCCGTTTGCTACTTCGCGGCCTGTGGGGCCACGAGCTTCTTAAGATTCGTGAACGCGTCCTTCGCTTCGGTCTTTGCCGTGAGAGGCTCCGAACCGGCCGCTGCGAGTTCCGCTTTGGCGAGCTTGCGGGCGATGGGCACAAAGTCCGCTGCCGGGCGTCCGTAGAGCAGACCGAGGAATTCGGAGTTTGCGACGGTGAGTTCTTTGATCCGTTTGGGGTCTTTTCTCAGAACCCACGTGGACATTTCCACGCGCGCCAGAACGTCGGCATCCCACGACGCTCTGAGGGCGGACTTGAACCGGGCGTAGCCATCCTTCAAGGGACGGAGGGCTTTTTCCTGATCGGCTTCATCCGGGGCGGAAGCGAAGACCTGACGCGCGCGGGCCACGTCGAAAGCCATGAGAGTCGAACTGATCGGCGGGAGTCCGTATTGCCCGGAGTAGAGCTGGTAGAGAACCGGCACGGCGGCGGAAACGTCCTTCGCATCGCGCTTCCAGAGCTGCAGGTGGAGTTCGGTCATTTTCCCCGGATCGAAGCCCGAGAGGGAGGCGGTCCGGGGCCACAGGCAATAGACAGCGAGGAGAACGAGGGCAACCGCCAGCAAACGCCACAGTGCGGTGAACATGCTCCAAAGTATTCCGGAAATCTTTCGGCATGAAAAGGGGATTCTGTCGCGCCGGCGTTCGTATAGGGTAGGAAATGGAGTGCAATCAAATGAAGCAAGTCCCTCGCATTGCGGTGATTGGAGCTGGCATGGCAGGCATCGCCGCCGCCCGGAGCCTGTGTGCACAAAAGTGCGCGGTGACGGTTTTTGAGAAGTCCCGCGGCCTCGGCGGACGCTGTGCAACGAAGCGCTGGGAGGAGCATGTCATTGATCACGGGGCCCAGTATTTCACGCTCAGGGATCCGGATTTTTCCTCGGAGGTCCGGGCGGCCCTTGGCGGGAGTCTGTGCCGGATCGTGGCACCGGTCCTGGCGGAGGACGGAAGCGTCCTGCCGGATGACGGCCGGTATTACCATGCCGAAGGAAACAGCCGGCTGGCGCGCGGATTGGCCGGAGCACTCGACATCCGCTGCGGGTTCGCCGTAGCGGCGGCGGCCGACCGGATCATCGATGGCCAGCGCTACGATGCGATTGTCTCCACAGCGCCGCTCCCGCAGACGCTCGCGCTGGCCGGAGGTGCCGGCCGTCCGGCGATCGACTACGTGCCCTGCCTCACGGCGGTTTTTCTTTACCATCATTCCGCGTCGGAGGCGCTGCCCGCCGCTTATGCGCGGAGCGATCGTTCGGGCTCTCCGCTGGCGTGGTCGGCGTGCGAAAATCACAAGACGGGCCGGATCCGGCCGGGTTTCCTTTGCATCGTGGCCCAGGCCTCGGAGGTGTTCAGCCGGGAATTTCTCGAGGACGATCCGGGCGAGTGGTCCCAGCGGATGCGGGCGCTGGTGGAGGAACGCTGGGAGATTCCGTCGGACTGCCTTGCCGGACATTTCACACACCGGTGGCGGTATGCCCGGGTGGCCGCTCCGTTGAGCACGCCGCCCGACCTGCCGGAGGGCTGGTTTTATGCGGGGGATGCTCTTGCGGGTTCGCGTGTCGAGTCGGCGTGGCTGGCCGGTCGGGACGTCGCCGCGCGGGTCGGGGTCTTCCTTGAGAACGCAGATTCTTGGGCTTGAGAAATGATCGCGCCGCCCTAATCTGATCCCTCCGCCGCATTCCGCGGTGAGGCATTTCCAAGCGCATGAAGATCTATATCGACGGAGAGTTTTACGACAAAGAGAACGCCAAAATCTCGGTGTTCGACCACGGCCTGCTGTACGGAGACGGCGTCTTTGAAGGCATCCGTTTCTATAACGGCCGGGTATTCCGTTTGGAGGAACACATCGCGCGCCTTTTCGATTCGGCCCGCGCGATCTGCCTGGAGATCGGCCACACGCCGGAGGCAATTATCGAGGCCACTCTCGCGACGATCCGCGCGAACGAGCTGCGTGACGGCTATGTGCGGCTGGTCGTCACCCGGGGCACCGGCGATCTCGGGCTCAATCCGCTCCTTTGCCCGAAGGCGACCGTTTTTATCATCGCATCCAAGATCACGCTTTACCCGCAGGAAAACTACCAAAACGGCCTCAAAGTCATCACGTGCTCGACGCGCCGGATTCCCCACGGGGCGCTGAGCCCGATGGTGAAGTCTCTGAACTACCTCAACAACGTCCTCGCCAAAATCGAGGCCCAGCAGGCGGGGGCGGGCGAGGGGCTCATGCTCAACGAGCAGGGCTACGTGGCCGAGTGCACGGGCGACAATGTCTTCACCGTCAAGCGCGGCGAG
>CAZSMN010000030.1:0-18370 GCA_964607615.1 uncultured Chthoniobacterales bacterium
GCGGCGGTCGAGCGCGACCTTGGAGACATCCAGGCCTTAGTCGGCGCGATGACGGATGAGCGGCTCCGCGCCGTCTGCGAGCTTTTTCTCACCGAGCACGGCGCACGTTTCTCACGCGCGGCCGCAGCGCGGCAGAACCACCACGCGCACCGGGGCGGACTCCTCCGGCACACCGCCCAGATGATGCGATCCGCAGGGGCCATTAGCTCGGTCTATCCGTTCCTCAACCGCGATCTCCTGCTGGCAGGAACGCTTTTTCACGATTCGGGCAAGCTCTGGGAGATGTGCCCGCCGGAAGCCGGCTTTGAAATGCCGCGCGAGCTTCGCGGCGAACTTCTCGGCCACATCAGCATCGGGATCGAACTGGTGAATACGCTATGGCGGAAGCTGCCGCTGGAGAATTGGAAAGCGATCGAGCCCGCCTCCGAAGAGGTCCGCCTCCACCTTCTTCATCTCATCGCCTCGCACCATGGCTCGCTGGAGTTTGGCTCGCCGGTCGAGCCTCGCACCCCCGAGGCCATGGCCCTGCACTACATCGACAATCTCGATGCCCGGCTGGAAATGATCACCGCCGCCTACGGACGGCTCCCTCAAATCGCGCCCGGCATCTTCGAGCGCGTCCGCCCGCTGAATATCTCACCCGTCGCCCCGCTCGCAACGGTGCCGCCGCCGGAAGATTAACCCGGCCGGGGCAGACCAGTCCCGCCTTGCCCGGATCCAACTGCTGAGGTAGGATCCGGTCATGCACCGCGTCGTCAACTGCGAGGAGTTTATCGGCAAAACCGTCGGACGGCGCGTCGCCTCCGGGGACCCACTCGCCACCTCCAGTGTGCTTCAAGAGACGGCGGCCGAGTTCTGCCGCCCGCGGATCAAGAAAGGCGTTTACCGTTTCCATTCCCACGAGGAGGCTGATCAATGGCTGATGGACCGTATGACCCGGAAACAGGCGAGCTGATCTCCCGCCCTCCTCTTAAAGGGGACCTTGTCTCGCTCTGCCGTGTTCTTGAAGAACGGCTCTGTCGGTTCATCATCGTTGGAGGGTTCGCCATTGTGCATGCTGGCCTCCCCAGAACCACGGGCGACATCGACCTCCTCATCGATGCATCGCTGGAAAACGAACGCCGCGTTTTCGACGCCCTCGCCACTCTGCCCGACGGCTGCGTTCGACAACTCGATCCCGGCGACGTTGCGAAATACACCGTCGTCCGCGTTGCCGACGAAATCCTCATCGACCTGATGGCCTCGGCCTCGGGCATCACGTACGAAGAAGCATCCCAGAGCGTTGTCATTCACGAGATCGATGGTGTCAAAATCCCCTTTGCGAGCCCCGAGCTCCTCTACCGGATGAAAAAGCGTGCGGGCCGCGAAAAGGACCGCGGCGACATTTACTTCCTCGAGCAACTCTTCGCCGCCCAAGGCCGCCAGCCTCCCGAAGTGTGATGTGGAGTCGCCAGGAACCGCTTGCCGGTCGGACGACGGTCGGAGACTTGGGTTGACATATTCACCACCGGGGTGCCATGCCTTCTGCGGTTGGCGATAACCCCTCCGATCCGTATGAAACACCGTAATGCTCCGCTCCGTGTCGCTTTGACTTCCTGCCTGCGGCTGGCTGCAGGCGTCGTACTGATGGGTTTCCTGTCCGCCACGGAAAGCCTGCAGGGTGCCGACGACGCGACGGCGCCATCGAAGGCTCAGGCGGACTTTCTGGCGATGCGCACGCAGGCCGTGATGCAGATGGACGGCGATTTTCTCCGTAAGGAAAACTTTTCTCCGGAGCAGGTTCAGCTTTTCGTCACCACGCGGATCGCGGCAGAAGACACCATGATGGCGGAAGGGCGCCGGCAACCCGGCTCCGTTTTTCTACCCGGCATGCTGACCAAGCAGATGGATGTCGCTCTCACTACGGCCTTTGGTACGGAAATCGCAAGGCGCTATCGATCTTGGATGAACGAGAACCTCGGCAGAGAAACGATCCTTCACGATCCGGCCCTGCGCGCGAAAGACTGGCTCACGCCGGAGGAGCAGCAAAAGCTGGCCCGTGTGTGGGGTCCGATCATTGCCGCGTCGATGGATATCACCTTTCATCCGGACTTTCAAAAGAGCTCCCGTGAGGAAAAGACCGCGTTCGTCGACCGCTTATTGGAGCAATACTACGATGCTGCGGTGGCGATCTTCGATGCCGGCAAGCTGGCTGAACTCAAGAAGCGTCTCAGTGACATGCGGGTCGAGGGACTCAAAGAAGTCCAGACCGATTCGGAGTGAGGCCGCCGGGATGGGCGCTCGGTTCGGCTCATCCCGCCGGTGATGCGGAGAGGAATCCTCGCGAGCGGAGCCATTCGAGGCAAAGACCATCCCACGGGGGAGCTCCGCGACCGGCGGATGGGAGGGCGAGGCCGTGGCCGCCTTTTTCGAAAATGTGAAGAGCGAAGGGCACGCCGGCCTTGCGAAGGGAGGCGGCAAAGAGGAGCGAGTTTTCCACGGGCACCGCCGGATCGGACGCACAATGCCACAGAAAAACCGGAGGGGTTTCCCGCGTGACTTGGAGTTCGTTGGAGAGGAAGCGGACGAGATCAGCAGGCGGATTTTTGCCCAGGAGGTTTTCTCTCGAGCCGGCGTGCGCGAATTCGCCGAGCGTAATGACCGGATAACAGAGGACGCCCAGATCCGGACGGGAGCTTTCCCGTTCGATCGGATCGGCAGAGTCCGCTTTGCCTGCATCGAAGTGGGTCAGCAACGTGGAGGCGAGGTGGCCGCCGGCCGACGACCCGATGATTCCCACCCGTGCGGGGTCAAGTCCATCCTGCCGGGCCAGGAACCGCACGGTCCGCAGTCCGCGGGCCGCGTCGTTGAGCATGGACGGATGCCGGTAGCCGGCGGAACCGAGGCGGTATTTCAGCACGTAGGCGGTGACGCCATGGGCTGCCAGCCATTTGGCATATTCCTCGCCCTCGACCGGCGCGAGATGTCCGTAGCCTCCCCCCGGAAGGACGAGCATCGATGCTCCACTGGCCTGGCCCGCCTCCGGACGGTAGGCGGTGAGCGTCGGAGCATCTTCCGGACGACTCCCCAATGCGCCGGGAGTGCCGCCCGGCCAGAGGGGCATGGTTTGCGCGGAGAGAGGCAGGATCACCGAAAGGATCGTGAGGGCGAAAACCGGCACGAACAATCCTGAGTTTCGGGATCGTCTCACGGCACGTGCTCAGGGGTTGGCCGCCGCACGGACGATTTCGTGGCGTCCGGAGCCGATCACCGGGAGGACGAGCAGGTCGCCCTCGCGGCGGGCCGTGACAGGTTTTCCATCCACTGTCACAGCGACGTCCTTCTTCCCGGCCGCGGGGAGGACGACCTCGCCGGTGACGTTCGCGGGCAGGGTGAGATCCATCCTGTAGGGCTGGCCGGGCCGGCTCTCGATGCTCACCAGAATATCACCGCGGATCGTCGGGAGCTTCATCGAGGCTTCCGTGAGCGGGCCGAGCTGCGGGCGGATGCGGACTTTTCCGAAGCCTGGTTCGATGGGCTCGATGCCCATCAGCTTGCGCGGGATGACATGGGCGGGCGAGGCGCTCCAGGCGTGGGTCCAGCCGATGTTGTGCTTGTATTTCATGTCCCACGCTTCGGCGGTGACGGTGGAACCCATGCGCATCATGTTCAGCCAGCTCCGGTCGCTGTCGGAGGTGAGCAGCGCGAAGGCGTGGTCGGGCTCGTTGTTGTCGTAGAGGGCTTCGAGGAGATACTGCGCCGCGTAGACGCCGCAGGCCATGTCGCGGGATTTAATATAGTCGATGACGCCCTGCCGAGACTTTTCCGGCACGAGGCCGAAGGCGAGAGGGAAGAGGTTCGCGTGGAACGAGGTCTTCGTGCTGCCGATGCCGTCGACGTAGAGCCCACGGGCGGGGTCGAAGAAGGCTTTCTGGAACGCGACCGCAACCGCTTCCGCGCGTTCGGTGAACTCCTTGGCGTCGTCGGTTTTCCCGACGACTTCAGCGATCTGCGCCATGAGGACGAGGGACTGGTAGTAGAAGGCATTAACGACGGTATTGTAGTCCTTGAACTCGTAGCCATCGGCCTCGGTGGTCGGCCAGTCGACGATGTCCTTGAGGGGCACGCCGTGGATGGATTTAAAGAATTCCTTGTTCTGCAGCCCGGTCCGCGTGCTGATGAGGCCGTCGGGGCCCGCGAGCGCGGTAAGGGTTTTCGGCTTGATGGTGTCGTAGTAGCGGACGAGGAACGACTTGTCGCCGGTGTGAAGGTAATCCGCCCAGGCCATGAAGAGGTTGTGCGAGATCCACTCGGTCGGCCATGATGCATGATAGAGCATATTCGCCGCACTGTAGCGGGCGATGGCGAACTCGCGGTCCACGGCATAGTGGCCCATCTGCTGGATGTAGGCATCGGCCTCATACATCATCCGCTCGCGTTCGCTGGCGGCGTAGTCGCCGTTGAAAGTATTCACCTTGAGCGAGTAGTGGCAAAGGTCGTAGACGGAGTTCAGTTCGGGCGAGGACGAAACAAACGAGGCGGCGTTGTCATCAAACTCCGACCACAGCGCGAGCTGCTCGGCTTTTTTGAGCTCCACCTTCTCCTTCCCGGGCCGGACCTCGCAGTAGCGGAACGGGACAACCTCGGGCATGTGTAGCGGCATGGCCTGGCTGTGCGGATACTTCGGCACGAACCGCGGAAACTCGATCGTGTAGGTGTGCGTGCCGGCTTGGATTTTCAGCGGATACTTCCGGTAGATGACGCCTCCGCCGGGGCGGGGCTCGATGGCGTCGTCGCCTTTGTTTTTCTCACCGATGGCGATCTCGATCTGCGCCTCCTGCGGCTGGTCGGCGGGAGGGTTCCATGTGAGCTCAAGCCGGAGGCCGGAGAAGGCGGCGCGGCCGAAATCCACAAACGTGACGCCGTCCGGACGGGCGACGACGTTTTTGGGTGATTGCGGGTGGTAGGCGATGGGATGCCGGTCTTCAAAGGTCCAGCGCTCCTCCCCGTTTTCATCGGCAAGACGGACCCAGAGGCTGGCGCCGGGCCACTTCTCGCCTGAGCGGTCGAAATTTCCTGTGTTGAAGCGCTGGGGCTCGGCGAATGCGGTCGGCTTGCCGTCGGCGTTCCATGTGCGGACGGTCCACCAGTAGGACGAGTCAGCGGAAAGCGGCTTGCCGGCGTAGTCGATATGAAGGGATTGCACGCTCCTCACCGGGCCGGAGTCCCAAAGGTCCGCCCTTCCTTTCTGGAGAAGGCCCCGATCCGAGGCGACGAGGATCTGGTAGCCGGTCTGTGTGTCGCCCTGACGTGTGGTCGGAACGATCCATCCAAACGATGGCACAGGATCGGTGATGACAGTTTTTTGCGGGTTGGTGAGGAGGTTGGTAAGAAGACCGGTCGGCACTTGGGGTTGCTGGGACGATTTCATCACGGTGGTGGAAGAATTGGCGGAAACGGCAGTCGGACTGGCGAGCAGAACGGCAGCGAGGGCAATAGGAGTAAAGCGGGTAAGGTGCATAAAAGTCGTGTTGAGGGATTATTCGACGGCGAGTGTCACGTCCTGCCCGGTCACGGAATCCGGACCGACCTGGAGAACGAACTCGCCGGATTCAACGGTCCATTTTCCGCCGAGCCAGGATTTGAGTTGCTCGAAGCCCACAGGGATCACGACGTCGCGCGACTCTCCGGGCTCGAGCGTGATGCGCTCGAAGCCTTTCAGCTCGCGCGGCGGCCGAACGGTCGAGGCGAAGCGCCGCTTCACATACATCTGGACGACTTCATCGCCTTTGCGGCTGCCGGTGTTCGTGACCTTCACACGAAGCTCCGTCTTTCCATCGGCGCCAATTTTGTCGTGTGCGAGCGTTGGCTTGCCGAATTCGAACGTCGTGTAGCTGAGGCCGTAGCCGAAGGGGTAAACGACGCGAAATTTTCCTTCCAGATACGTCTGCGGGCCGGCGGGAGGGAGGGCGTTGTAGTAGCACGGGACCATGCCGGTCGAATAGGGGAAGGTCAGCGGCAGCTTGCCGCCGGGATTGGTTCGACCGAAGAGCACATTGGCGACGGCGTTGCCGGTTTCCTGCCCGCCATACCAGCCTTCGACGATGGCGGGGACGTTGGCGGCCAGCCACGGAATGGCAAGCGCGCCGCCGTTGATGAGAACAACGACAACCGGCGTTCCTGTGGCATGCACGGCGCGGACAAGTTCCTCCTGGGCGCCGGTGAGCTCGATGATCGAGCGGTCGAGATTTTCCCCCATGGTTTCGCGCGACGTGCCGACAGCGATGATCGCAACATCGGCTCCCTTGGCGAGTTCGACCGCCGCCGGAATATCGTCGTCCTTGGAGTGAACAAGACCGCAGCCTTTGGCATGTACCACCTCGACCGTATCCCCGAGGAAGTTTTGGATTCCCTCAAGGACGCTGACGAAATACCGGGGCTTGTTCGAGTAGCCGCCGGGGATCTCCGCAGCGGCATTCGGGCCGAGAACGGCGACTTTCTTGAGCTTCGACTTGTCGAGCGGGAGAAGGCCTCCCTCGTTGCGGAGGAGGACGATCGATTTCTCCGCGATCTTGAGCGCCAGCTTTTCATGATCTGGGTTCATGACGACTTCCTTCCAATTGGCGCGCTTTTCCGGCTCCAGCCCGAGCGAGATCCCCTTCCGGATCGCCTCCGCCCACGGGTCGAAGTCCGTCCGGTTTTCCTTCATGCGCTCGATCGCACGTGAGACATCAAACTTCTCCGGGATCGGATCGCCGAGGAGGCCGAGCTCGAGCTTTGCGCGGAGAACATTCGCGGCCGCCTGATCGACCAGAGCCACCGGGATACGGCCTACCTCGACCGCTTTGACCAACTGTGCCCCGTAGGCGCGCTGGTTGCCATCCCAAGGGTTCGAGAGGGCAAGCTCGCTGTCGATGCCGGCCTTCAGCGCAAGGTGCCCGGCCTCCTCGGTCGAACGGGCCATGTAGTGACCGGACTCAACATCCCAGTGGAAGTTTTTGATGATGTCGCCGTTGTCGGACGTGATGAAGCCGTCGAACCCCCATTCGTCTCGAAGGACATCCTTCAGGAGCCACTTGTTGGCATGGCACGGAATGCGGTTCAGCGCGTGGTGGGCGGGCATGATCGAGCCGGTGCGGGCTTCGCGGACGGCCGCCTCGAAGGGGATCATCGCCGTCTCGCGAAGCGTGGTCTCGGAAATCTCGACCTGCTCGGCATTGGCGCCTCGGAGGGATTCCCCGTCAGCCACGAAATGCTTGGGCGTGCAGATCATTTTATCCGGACCGTAGCGTTCGTCACCAAGACCCTGAACCGAGCTAATGAACGCGACACCAAGGCGGGCGACCAGCCAGGGGTCCTCACCGTAGGATTCCTCCACACGTCCCCAGCGCGGATCCCTCGCCAGACCAAGCATCGGCGAATAGCACTGATGCATCCCGAGGGCCCGGCCTTCCTTGCCGATGACCACTCCCATGTCCTCGATGAGTTTCGGATCCCACGTCGCCGCAAGACCGATAGCCTGCGGGAAGCAGCTGGCCTCCGGGAGCACCACTCCGTGGAGCGCCTCGCCCGCGATGATCTGGGGGATGCCAAGGCGGATGTTTCCGTTCGGGAAATACGACGCAAGCTGAACGGCTTTCTCCTCGAGCGTCATTTTGGACAGAAGATCCTTTACACGGGATTCGATTTCGGCATTTTTCATGGGAGGGGCAGGTTGGGAAAAAACGGACGCCGCAGGCAGAGCGAGTGCGACAGTAACAAGGATGAGGGATTTTCGGGCGAAAGACTTCATGGGGCAGGGAGAGCTACTCTGGACGATAGAGTCGGAACTCCGCAAGGGTCGGGCTTTCCTTCTCGGTTTCGAGAGTGATGCGGAAACTCTGCAGGGCCTGCGGCTTGAAGTTGCCTTGCGCACCACGTGCATCGTTGGTGGTGCCCTCGGCCAGCTTGGTCCAGACGCCGTTGATCTCCGCCTCGACGACAAACTTCTGCTTGGGTCGCGCGCCCGTCTCGGGCTCATCGAACGCAAAGCCATTCAGGACGACCGGCTCCGTGAGAACAAAATCCAGCGTGGCCATCGTCTCACCTTTCTGCGCCGCCCAGGCACTGTCGCGGCCCCCATCCATAAGGTGCGATGCAGGACGGTCAGGGTCTTCCGACGACACGCTGACCGCCGCACCAACGAGCGGACTCGGCAGGGTCTTCGGATCCTCCTTCAACTCCAGAACGATCACGGTATTGGCCGGATCCGGTGCCTCCGGAGGGACGTCGATGACGAGGCGGTTGTCCTCGTAGGTGACCGGAAGCTCCGTATCCGGCGAGGCAAGCAGTGTCGCTTTCACTCCTTTGTTCAGGAGCGGAACGAGGAGCCTGCCGTCTGCAGGCCACTTGATCACGTGGAGATAAACCGTCTTCCCCTTCCTCGTGGCATAGCCCCAGCTCAGCCGGTCGAATGGGCTGCGGGTCGTGCCGTAGATCGACTCGGAGTTGACGGCCATCCATTGTCCCACTCCCTCCAGAGCCGACACCTGGTCCTCGGGCAGCGATCCATCGGGCTTCGGGCTGATGTTGAGGAGAAAATTTCCGCCCTTGGAGACGATCTCGGCAAGCTTGCGAATCAGCTCGGGAGCGGTCTTAGCCGGTTTCTCGGTCTCTACGTAGCCCCAGCTGTTGCCGATCGTCATGCAGGTCTCCCAGTCTCCGGAGTATCCGCCAGCCGGCACGTATTGCTCCGGAGTTTTGAAGTCGCCCGGCACCCGGCCGCCGAGGCGGTTATTCATGAGGATGTGCGGCTGATCGGCCAGGAGGTTGATGAAATACTGCGCCCGCTCGGGATTCATGTAAGCCGGCGTGTCCCACCAAAGGATATCCGGCTTGTAGCGGGTCAGAATCTCCTTCACCTGCGGCAGGGCGACGTTGTGCAGGTATTCATCAAAATCGCCGTCCTGCGCGGGGTCCCATGTGGGTCCGTAGCGGCCGCCGCCTTTGTTAACCCAATCCTGACCCTGAGAGTAGTAGAGCCCGAATTTCAAGCCTTCGGCGCGGGCGGCCCCGGCCAGCGGACCGAGGAGATCCTTCTTGTAGGGCGTCGCGTCTCCGATGTCCCAGTCCGACGCCTCCGACGGCCAGAGCGCGAAGCCCTCGTGGTGCTTGGACGTGATGACCATGTAGCGCATGCCGGCGTTCTTCGCCATTTTTGCCCAGGAAACCGGATCGTAGTGGACCGGGTTGAAGTTTTTTGCAAACGCGCGGTATTCCGCCACGGGGATCTTGTCGATTGCCATCAACCACTCGCTCTTGCGGGCCGGGACCGCATACACGCCCCAGTGAATGAAAAGGCCGAACTTCGCCTCGCGCCACCACGCCATTTTCTCATCGTTGGCCACGGCGGCATCCGTCTCATCGCGCATGCCGACGGGGTCGACGTTTCCGTGAGCCGGGAAGCGGGCGGCAAGGAGCAGGGTCGCCAGAACAAAGGCAGGAAGGAAGGAAGAACCGGGGAGTAACTTCATGGCTGGCTAGTCATACGGAGATTTCGCCTGAAATCAAACTGTCCCTGCCTGAACCTGCCTTGCGGGAAATGGCGGATCGGATGCGCCACCCGGTCATTCCCCGCTACGGGGAGCCCTTCTCCGTTGCCGGCCCCGCATCCGGAGCGGCCACATTGGCCTTGAGATCGAGCAGCGGCTGCTGACTCACATCGATCAGACCATGCCGGGGGCGGTCAAAATCCGCTATGATCGTGATGACGATCGCGATGAGAATGGGGAGCATCACATTGGAAAACCCCATCCGCGCGCCGCTCGCCCCAGCGCCGTAGCCGCTCGCACAGCACCCGGCTCCCGCCACCACGAGCAGCAGGAGCCACACGGCAGCGGGAACGCGTGAGCGAAACGCCACGAGGCGCGATTCGTCGAGATCGATCGTTTCATTCAGCGTCATGATAAAGGTGGCCGTGATCGGCGTTGGAGCCTCCGCCGCCGCGGCGATTGTATGCTCCCACAGTTGGCGCTGCAGTTCCGCCGTCATGCCCTCGGCTTGGGAGATAAGCACCGGATCCCGACCGGCAGCGGAAAAGGCCAGCCTCGCATCGATGTAGCGCCTGAGCAGATTCTCCACGGCGACCCGGTGATCCGCCGGCAGCAAAGCGGCCCGCAGGAACGTCGTGCCGATGGAGTTCGCCTCGAGCAACACGAGATCCCGCCGGTTTTCGTAGCGCCCTACGGCCATCGAAAACGTGAAGCCGAGCAACAGCGCGAGCAGACCGAGGATCGCGCCCTGAATGCCGCCAATCTGGCTTTTGCGCTGCTCGTCCCGGTTGATGTAAAGCCTCAGGCCGGCCCGGAAGCCTGCCTCCGCTAGCAAAAGCAGCAGCGCCGTGGTGATCAGAAAGACCAGCCACTGATTCCGAAAGATAAAAGCGAGAATGCCGTCCATTGGGTTTTCCGGGAGCGCGGTATCATAGGCTCACCGGCGCACGGCGCAAACTTTGTAATCTCGTCCCGTCGCGAGGAGGTTCAAGGTTTGGATGGCTCGCCAACGCTACGCTTGAAGACCTGGAAATCGAAAAACGACAAAGACTCCTTGGGATTTGTCGCGACGAGGCGGATTTTTGACGTCTTCGCCGGCTCGAACGGGATCGTCGCCGGTCCCTTCGCGAGCGAACCGCCCTTTGCGATAGTTTTCCATTCGGTGCCATCCGGAATCTCCAGCTTCCAGCGGAAATCCCGATCCTCAAACGGGACGAGGCGCACGGTGTCACAGGAAATCTCACGACCGAAGTCGAGTTGGATCCATTCTTCCGCAAGCGGTTCCTTGCCGCTATTCCAGCGCGTGGGACCGCGAAGCCCGTCCGCCGCAATACCGTCCACCGCGCCCTCCGGTCCATAGCTGTCGTCCCACTGGCTCGACGCGGTGGCGACCGATCCGCGCGCCAGATCCTCCGGCGTTGTGCCGGTGACCTTGAGATCATCAAATGATGCTGCATGGTAGCCTGAGCCGAAGCCCACCTGCCCCCACGGCCGCGCCGTGCTGCGAACATCCGCAAGCACCGTTCCATCGAGCAAAGCGGTGATGCGATCTCCCCCTGCTGACAGGGCCAGGGTATGCCAAACCTCGCCAGGCGGCGGAACCACCCCATGTGCAAGGATCTCCCGCTTGTCGCGGAGCTCCCATGCGCCGCTTTCGTAAAGCCGGAATCCGTAGCCAGGTGCGGGATCGGCGTTTTGTCCAAGGTAACCAACGCGGACATAGACGGCCAGATAGCGTGCCGCCTCGGGCCTCACATCGGCCGTGACCGGTTCCAACCGCGCCCGCACTTCGATGGATTGATCCTCCCACGATGGCTCGCCGAGAAACGTCTCCGGCTCGGGCGTCGGCTGCCACTCGATGCCCTTGCGCGTCACTTTTTGACGAAGCACTTTGTTGCCATCGCTGTCCTCCGCCGCTTCAAAGACTCCTCCCTGATCGGACAAAAACCGCCCGAGGGCTCCGACCGGCGTCGAGGCAAAATCATCCTCGTAGGGGCTCGGAAACGCGGCCGGCGCAGGGCTCGATGGAACGCCGGTCTTCTGGCCGGTCGTTGTCGTGAGGGTCACGATCGTGTTCGGCGCCACCGTCAGAGGGATTTTCCCACCCGCCGGCGTGACCGTCTCCGTCTTCTGGAAATGTTCGTGCTCGGTGGTTTTCCAAACGTGAAATTCGCGATCCGCAAAGGCCTCGGAAACCGCCAGTTCCAGCCGGAGATCCTTCACCGCGTCCATCGTTTCGATGATCACGGATAGCTCGTTTCCGTCAGGAGAGACCAGAGCCACAACGCTCCCGCCCGGCAGGAGCCGGCAGGCCTCACCCGCCAGATAACGCCAGCCCGGTTCCGTAAACTGCGTCGTGTGCGCGGTGGCCCAGAGCGCCGGCTCGATCTGGTAGGCGCCGGACCATGGCGTATTCGCGCGGAGGAGTCCCGAGCCCGGCAGCGGAAGGTTGTCGTAGTAGCTGGAAACGAGGCTCCAGATGACCGTCTTCGTCATTCCCCCAACGACGTAGTTGCGGTTGTAAACACGGGCGAGTTGGCGGGCACCGCGCCAATCGCCACGCCACGGCCCGTCTTCCGCTGCCCAGAGCCGCTTGCCGCGCGCCTTCGCTTCATCGGTCGTCTTGAAGCCCGGGTAGTGATCCCCGATCACCGCAACAGCCTCGTTCAACTCCGGATCCGCCGCCATATCCTTCGCGATCGCCCACTGGTTGGTGGCGGCGTCCGCCGCAACGATTTGCACGTTGGAGAGCCCCCGCGCGTCCAGCGTTTTCCGGAGGAGCTTGATCCACGCGATGTCATACGCCCGTTCGTTCCAGATCCCGGTGTAGGCGATATCAAGGCCGTGCACCTCGCGGGCACCTTCAAGAAAATCCGCCACATAGTCGGCCATGTCCTGTGAGTAGTAGGTGCCATTGCCGATCCAAGCCGGCGCACCCCAGGCGAGGCACTCGAGCGGGATTGCGGGATTCCGCTTCCGCGCCTCTTTCATGAGCCACCACTCGTAGCCGCGGGTAAAGTCGGGCTTCTCGTCCCGCGTCCGCCGGTGGCTCGGTTCAGTCCCGCAGGTGGAATTCACCTCTCCCCCCATCTCGACTTTGAAATGCTGCAAGGCCGCGCCCGTCTTTGGCGAAAAAAGAAGATCCAATATCTCTTCACGGCGGGCCGCGGGATAATCCGGAAGCAGCCGCGAGGAAGCCCCCGCACTCAAGGCTCCGATTCCTTCAAAAACGGCGGCCTTCTTCTTGGCGTTAAGAGGAATCGTCGTCACAGCAGGATCGTTGGCAACAGAGAGGTTCACGGCAGAAAGGAGAAACAGGGCGGGAAGAAACTTCATCAGGCTCTTGGGGAAAGGTAGGCCTTACGATGAGAGATCCGGCGCAGAAAAGGAATGGATTGCCCGCGTGAACGCATGGATTATCTTGCCGCTCGTGATCTGCGACCCCTCCCCCGAGATCGGTATTCCCGACGTGGATACGATCCTCGCCGACGAATTCGAATGCGGGCCGGCCTACGCCGTCGGCCGCTCCCGGGGCACCCCTGATTGGCTCCTCATCCTCACCATCGCCGGGGAAGGTCTGATCCGCACGGCGAAACAGACCCACCTCCTCCCCGCCGGCCATGCCGTGCTCTATGCACCCGGCATACCACAGGATTACCGGACAGCCCCCGGAGGCGCGCCTTGGAGAATCGCATGGGCGCACTTTCTCCCGAGGGCGCACTGGCAGGCCTGGCTGAGCGGATGGCCGCACGTCGCTCCCGGCACCGCGCTGCTCGATCTGACCGTTTCCCGCGAAGAAGTGACGGCCGCCCTTCGCCGCACGGCGCAGGCTCGGCGCCGACCGATAGCCGGCGCAGCGGACTTTGCATTGAATGCCTTGGAGGAAGCCCTGCTCTGGGCAGATTCCATACGGGGCGGTAGCCGGTGGGCACGGGGCGATGAACGTGTTCGGAGGGCAATGGATTATCTCGCCACGACCGTCGACGAGCCCTTCTCTCTCAATAAAGTTGCCCGGCACTGCGGTCTCTCGCCATCCCGGCTCGCCAACCGCTTCCGCGCACAGACCGGTCAAAGCCTGCAGCGCTACAGCGAAGGCCTCCGCATGGACCGCGCCAGGCAATTGCTCATGCAGACGCCGGCCACCGTTGCCGAGGTGGCTTCCGCCTGCGGATACGCCGACGCGTTTTATTTCACACGCCGCTTCACCCTCGCGACCGGCAAAAGCCCTTCCTCATGGAGGAAAAACCCGACCGCGGGGTGACTCGCGCAGAATCCTGCTAAGGCGCCACGGTCTCAACCGCCAACTCCTGGAACGCCGTGTTCTCGCCGGCCGACGTGACCGGCGCGACGCGCCAGACGATCCAGCGGAACGTGCCCAGCGAGCCACCGGCGCGGGACCGGAGCGACGTCGCGAGAAAGGGCGTAGTCGGCACGCTGCCCGTGTCGATCGTGCCGAGCGGCGTGAAGACGGCGCGGTCATCGGTCTTCCAACCGGGGTCGCTCTCCGAGGCACTTCCGAAAACCGTGATGAGCTGGCGGTCGCGACGGCCATTCTGACCATACGACCACGTGCTGATCGCACTCACCGGTTTCGCTGCTCCGAGGTCGAGCTTGTAGGCTCCGTCCATGGTTCCATTCGGGAAGACCGGACCGTAGTTGGCGGCGATGACGCCATCCGTAAGCGTCGCGAGCGGCTCATTAGCGGTCTGCCGGCTGGCAACCGCGGCAGAGGCACCCGGTGCCGGAGGCGACAATCTCATGAGACCGGCCGGTTGCGATGCCGCCTCGAGAAGGAGATACGGCGCGTTCGGGATTTCAAGTTTGAGCGGTTGCTGGTTGCGAATAACGGATGCCGTAAGCGGCGCATCACCGAGCTTGATCAATGCAGCGAAGAGATCCGCCGCCTTCGTGATCTTGATCCCGTTCAAACCCTGCAGAAGGTCGCTCTTAAGAAAGCCCGCCTCGGCAGCAGCGGAGCCCGCGGGCACATCCACGAGCTGAACACCGCCATCGTCCTTGCTCACGCCGAACGCTGAAAACTCCTCACCCGTCAGGCTGTGCAGGCGGGCACCGAGCCAGTAGGCGGTCTGCTCCTCCGGAGCGGCGGTGCGCGAGACGACACGCAGGGCCGGAATCTCCGGGGTTTTGGCGATCGCTTTCAGCGAAGCCTTCTTCACGCCGAACTGGTCCATCGGGAAGTTCGTGAATCCCATGGCAAGCGCCGGGGACCCTTCCTTGACCCGGAAATCTCCGGCCGCCGGATCCACAAACATCGGGTCTCCATAGACCGAGTTCTGGTCCCACCCGAATTCACGAAGCCGTTCGACATGCGAAGGATCTCCCGTGAAGAAGAGATTCCTGTCGATGAATGATCCGCGCGCGGTCGCGGTCGGCACATTCACGCCGCGGTGCGGCGCCATGACGATATTCGAGAAGAACTGGTCGTCGCTGTCATCGAACCACACGTGCGGATGGAGACCGTTATTGACGTGAATGTTATTCCACGCGTGGCGGCGGTAGCCCTCGCGGAGCTTGAGGCCGCCCGCGAGCATGAGGTTGTTGTAGATATCGTAATTCGACGAGCCGTCGTCGAGATCGATATCCCACCCGTGATCGCACCGCCAGCGGCTGTCGCGGATAACCGTCGTCTCGACCGCATCGAGGAAGGGCATCACCGGGTCCTTCTGCACCTCCGGCTGGGAGACGCCCCGATGGTTGGCCGTCCAGTAACGGTCGCGCCCCCAGGAATTAAAGGAGCCGTGATCATGCGTCTCAAGGACCGTATCAAAAACATCCACCCGCTCGATCAAGTGCCCTCCCCATGTGCCCTCGCTGATGTTAATGCCTGAACGCGCACAGTCGTAGATCGTCGTATCCCGGATCGCGATGCGGGCCGCCATCGAGATCTGGACACCGGCCGGCTGGCGCTCGACGCGCCCGATGCCGTGAATCAGGCAGTCCTCCACCGCCGAGTCGGACGGGTAATCCTCCGTCTGCGGTCCGAGCGTGCGGTCGATCGCGGTCAGGTCCTGCTTCTGGCCGTATTCGAAGAGCGGATTTCTCACCGCGGCCGGATCGCCAACAAAGCAGACGCCGCTCGCTCCGGCGTCGTGAATGTGGCAGCCGCGGATCACGACCCGGCGGTTGTATTTATTGACGAAGATTCCATTGCCTCCGACCTGGTCGAACTCGCTGTCGAGAATCCTTACGTCCTCGGTGCCCGTAAGCGTCACCGCCCCGCCGCGGTAGATCGTCCAATCTGAACGAAGGAGCGGCTCTTTATTCTCCATAAACGTGCGCGCCGCATGGCGGAAAACAAACCCCTTCAGCGTGACGAACTTCACAGGCGCCTCCTTCGTCCCGCTGAATTCCACAAGCTGCTTCAGCCGCACGATCTCGACCTGGGCCTTCGCCAGATCCGTCCCGGCCCCGGGAAGGAAATACAGGGTGTTGGTCTTGGCATTGTGGAACCACTCGCCGGGAGCATCGAGCTCTTCGAAAATATTCTCCACCATCCGGAAATCTTTGTGCATGCCCATCTGGCGGTTGTTCTGCCAGCCGCCCTCGTAGGTCACCGTGCCGTCAGGGTTCTTGCCGGTGATCCGGTAGTGGTAGCCGCCCCATCGCATCGCGTGCATGGCGTGGATGTAGCCGCCGGCGGGATCCGCCCAATTCGCTGCCCGCTCCGGTGAGAACGCGTCGGCCGCGAACCCCTGGTAGGCTGCCGTGGTTTTGGCGGCATCAAAATTCGGATACCTTGCCATGCGCTGGCGCTGGCCATTGATAAAAAGCTGGTCGATTGCCAGCCCGGCCGGCGTCTGCGCCTTGAAGATGCCGTCGCGGTAGGGCTCCCATTTGAGATCCAGCTTGAGCCCGCCGCTCAGGACGGCACGACCCTCGTTCTCCGCCTCGTAAACCACCGGTGCCGATGCCGTGCCGGAATCCTCCGCGGTGAAAACCAGCGTCTCGGGAAGATAGTAAATGCCGTCCGCAACCTTCACGGTTACCGCCTCCTTGCCGGTGAACGCCCTCGCAGCATCCCGCGCCGCACCCAGCGTCGCGAAGGGCTTTTGCACGGTGCCCGGATTCCGGTCGCTGCCATCCGGAGAGACGTGAAAGTCTTTGGCGGAAACGATCGACGGCAGCATGAAAAGAGTGCTTAGGAGGAGGCAGGAGGTTCGCATGGGATGAGGTGCGTTCGGGGAAACACAAGGATATCAAGAGTTCGCAGACTTGACAGGGCGTTGCAATGGAGAGACCTGACAGAGATATGCAAGATCCTGCTCCTTCCTCCCGGAGGACCGAAACAGTCCACCCGGTCCTGCCGGCGATCGAGGCCTCATTCGTCTCAGCGACCGAACTAACTTTCTGGAACTGGGACGTGCCAGGCGCACCCGTCTGGTGCCTTTACTGGAACACGCGTGCCGGCGCCCGGATCGAGTGGGAGGAGGCGACCACCGAGCTCACCCCGGGCCACCTTGTGCTGGTCGGCCCCCGCGTCCCCGCACGGCTCCGCCTCCGGAATCCCGTCGGCCACCTCTTCATCCATTTCGTCGTCAAGCCGCCCTTCCACGACCCGCTGTCGAAGGTATGGAAAATCCCACTCGCGCCGCACGAAATCAAGGAGGCACGTGCTTTCTACCACCGGCTGATGAACAACGAAACCCGCCTCGATGGCACCTTCCTTCCTCTCGCCTGGATCAGCAAAGCCCTCGCAGCGATTCCGCACGAGGATTGGAACAAGCACCCGATGGATCCCCGGATCCACCGCGCCCAGCGGGTGATTGAAGAACAGATGGCCTCACCTCTTACCGTGGCGGAGGTCGCGCGATCCTCGGCCCTCAGCGAGGCCGCGTTCGCCCGGCTTTTCCGCAAAGAGGTGGGCGAAAGCCCACACAACTACATTCTGAAGCGCCGGACGGCGCGCGCCGCCGAACTCCTCGCGCGGACATCCCAATCTCTGGAGGCCATCGCCGAGGCGACGGGATTCTGCGACCGCTTCCACCTCACACACGTTTTTAAACGCCACCACCAGATGACGCCCCCGGAGTTCCGCCGCCGCGCAGCGGCCGGTCTGCCGGGAGCGTGACCCCCCGGTGCCGGAGGCCCTATCCGCCAGCAGGCACCGGATCCATCAGTTTGCGGACGATCTCAGCCGGTGCCAGAAAGCCCGTGCCGTGCTGCGCCTTCTCCGGAAAGGTCGCATCCTTCAGATGCGTCCAGGTTTTCAAATCCGGCGACGTGCCGACCTGAATCCCTCCGCCGGCCGGCTCGTCCCAGAAAAGCCACCACCGGCCCTTCCACTTCAGCAGGCTCTGCCCCTCGGCCATGGATTTCCACGGATCCGGATTCCGGAAGATCGGTGAGTGCGTTCCGATGAACGGTGCCGAGACCGGCGCAAACTCAGGCTTGTCGAGGTCCGGCCCGGTAGTGGTCATCACGAGATTCCGGCCGGGCATTGTTTTCAGATCGGGATTGCGCGAGACCTTCACGATCATCGCCCACTTGCCAATGGACTCGTCAAACTGGAGGACCGCATCGATGCACGCAAAGCCCTGGTCAAAAAACAGCTTCGCCGGCGTGAAGGTCTTGCCATCCTTTGTCCGCGTGATGAAGAGGCGGTTATCGTATTGGCTTTTATTCTGACCGCCATTGTCGCTGCCATCGCCATCCGAGCGCTCGCGGGCGGTCGTTGATGAGAAGATGATGAAGTAATCCTTCTTGAAGGGATCCCAATGAATCTCCGGTGCCCAAACATTGTCCGGCTGGTCTTCGACCGGCAGGTCTTTCGGAAACGGCGTCACCATCACAGGCTCGGACCACGTCAGAAGATCCGGCGATTCCGCGTAACCGAAGACCCG
>CAZSMN010000031.1:0-18194 GCA_964607615.1 uncultured Chthoniobacterales bacterium
TCGATGCCGGCGAACCGGCAGGACCTCGTCATCCAGCGCATTCTCGTCCGCCACGGGGTCACCGCCGACCTCATCGCACTTCTTCTGGCCGACTTCCAGGCAAGCATCGCCTACTTTGACAAGCATCCGGCCACCCACCCCGTCACCGCGGAAGAGGGCCAGGGCTACCACCACTGATTCGTTATGGACAAACCCGCCAGTAACCCGGCCAAACAGCTCGGACTGTTTGGGTTCTTCGCCATCACCGCCTCCATGGTGATGGCCGTCTACGAATACCCGACCTTCGCCACATCGGGATTCAGCCTCATCTTCTTCCTGCTGGCAGGAGGCCTCCTGTGGTTCATCCCCGTCGCGCTCTGCGCCGCGGAGATGGCGACGGTGGAAGGCTGGGAGGACGGTGGCGTCTTCGCTTGGGTGTCGAATACCCTCGGCGAGCGCTGGGGGTTCGCAGCGATCTCGTTCACCTACCTCCAGATCGCCGTGGGGTTCATCCCGATGCTCTATTTCGTGCTTGGAGCCCTTTCCTATGTGCTCGATTGGCCTGCTCTGAACTCGGACCCGCTCATCAAAACGGTGGCGTGTCTGGTGATCGTCTGGTTTCTCGCCTTCACGCAGCTTGGCGGGACGAAGTACACGGCCCGCATCGCGAAGGCGGGATTTCTCGGCGGCATCCTTCTCCCCGCCGCGATCCTCGTCGTGCTGGCCGTCATCCACCTGACCAGCGGCGCCAAGCTGGAGATCCAGATGGATGCCGCGCACTTCTTTCCGGACTTCACCCAGATCAATACGCTCGTCGTCCTCGTGGCCTTCATCCTGAGCTACATGGGCGTCGAGGCGTCCGCCACGCACGTCAACGAGATGACCAATCCCGGCCGCGACTACCCGATCGCGATGTTTCTGCTGATGGCGGCTGCCATCGGCCTGAGCTCGATCGGCGGTCTCTCCGTCGCCGCGGTCATTCCCGCGGACAAGATCAACCTGAGCGCCGGTGTCGTACAGACCTTCCAGGTGCTCATCGAGACGCACGGCAAAGGCCTTGAGTGGGTGGTTCGGATCATTGCCGCCATCCTCCTCCTTGGTGTCGTGGCCGAGATCACCTCCTGGATCGTTGGACCGTCCCGCGGGATGTATGTGACCGCTCAGAAAGGGATTCTTCCCAAGGCGATGGCCAAGGTGAACAAGAACGGGGTGCCTGTTCCGCTGGTCGCCTTCCAATTGACCATCACCTCGATCGCCATCGTTGTCCTTACCATGGGCGGCGGCGGCAGCAACATGTCGTTCCTCATCGCTCTCGCGCTGACGGTCGTTCTTTATCTGATCACGTATTTCCTCCTCTTCCTGGGCTACATGAACCTTGTGCTCAAGCATGGGGACAAAAAGCGCGTGTATGCCATCCCGGGCGGCCTCCCCGTAAAAATGGCCGTCGCCATCTCGGGATTTACGATCTCGCTTCTGGCCTTTGTGATTTCGTTTTTCCCGCCGAGCGGGCTGCCGGGTGCCAACGGCAACCGGACGTATGTGACGATCCTGATCATTTGCTTCCTGGTCATCTTTGCCCTGCCGTTTGTGCTCTATGCTCTGCATGACAAGAAGGGCAAGGGAGCCGTGGCTGAGATGGTGCCGATCCGGCTCCACAATGCGCCCGAGAGCCATTTCTGGATGCATCCGAAAGCGCGCGGCTCCCACCACCTCATCCCGACGCCCGAGAGCACGATGGACCAGGAGCCGCACAACAAGACGGCCGGCTGAGGCCGGCGGACCGCACCATGATCGAGACCTTCCTTCAGAACCTTGTCGCCCGCCACCGGGACGACTACCACGACGGCAAACCGGCCGACTACATCCCCGAGCTGGCGACGGTCGATCCCTCGCAACTGGGCATTGCCATGGCGTTCCAGGACGGCCGCGTGGTTACTGCCGGTGAAGCAGCGACGCCGTTTGCCATCGAGAGCATCTCGAAGACGGTCGTCCTCGGCCTCGCGCTCCTCGACGAGGGCGAGGAACAGGTCTTCCGCCACATGCGGCAGGAGCCTTCCGGCGACGCGTTCAACTCGATCGTCAAGCTCCAGACCGGCTCGGCCCACGTGCCGTCAAATCCCTACATCAACGCCGGCGCGATCCTGACCACCTCGCTCATCAAGGGCAAATCCCCCGACGAGCGTTTCGGCCGCATCCTGGATTTCATGCGCCGCATCAGCGAAACGCCGGACCTCGATCTTGATCGCGACACCTATCTCTCCGAGAAGGCCACCGGCCACACCAACCGCGCGCTTGCGTGGATGATGAAAAGCTACGGCGACATCACCGGCGACGTGGAGGAGATCCTCGATGTGTACTTCCGCCAGTGCTCGATCCGGGTGACGGCCACCGCACTCGCAAAGATCGGCCGGTTCTTTGCCGCCGGCGGGGTGCTCACCACGGGCGAACGTGTCCTGTCGCTCCGGCAGACCCGCATTATCGTCGGCCTCATGACAACCTGCGGGCTCTACGATGGGACCGGCACCTACATTGTGAACGTCGGCATTCCGACCAAGTCCGGCGTCGGCGGCGGGCTCCTCGCCGCCTATTCGGGCATCGGCGGCATCGGCACCTTCTCCCCCGCGCTCGACCCCATCGGCAACAGCGTGGCCGGCCAACGGATGATGCGGGAGGTCTCCGAATCACTCGGGCTGGACATCCTCATGCCAACGCTTCAACCCGAGAAGCTCCTCTAGAGGGTGTCATGCCCGTTTCTCCACGCCGCCTGGTCTTACGGTCGCACATTGCAAAATGAGGGATGACGGCAGCTACCGGATCCGGCTGCTACCGCTCGTTGCTCTGTCGGCCGCCGGCGTCTTCTCCGTTGCCAACAACGGGGCCCTTGCCACCGATGGTGTTGTCGTTATCACGTATCTCCTGATCGCGGCGATCGGCTACCTGCTGCCCTGCGTGCTGGTCACGGGTGAACTTGGCTCACGCATCCAGGCGGAGGGGGGCGTTTTTGACTGGGTCTCGGCCGGGCTCGGTCGCCGCTGGGGCGTTGTCGCCGCCTCCGCACAATGGGCGCAGAACCTGCCCTTCTTGCCCTACGTTTTCGCTTTCGCCGCCGCCGGACTTGCCTCACTCGTCAACCCGGACCTCATGGGTAACCGGGTATGGACCTTCTGGGTGATGGTCGCGTTGATCTGGGCCGGCACTGCCGCCAATCTCTTCAGCCTCAAACTCTCATCCCGGTTCGTTACCGCAGGGTTTGTCGCCGGGAACATCCTTCCGGCGATCGTCCTTATGGTCCTCGGAGGTGTTTGGCTCGGCTCCGGGCGTCCATCCGCCCTGCCTTTCCAAGCTGCAGAGATGATCCCGCGCTTTAAACTTGAGCACCTGATGGTCTTCACCGGCGTGATGCTTGCCCTCTTCGGGATCGAGGTTGCCGCTCCTCTGGCGAAGCGGGTCTCCAATCCCCGCACGACCTTCCCTCTGGCGATGGGCATCGCCGCCGTGGTCATCATAATCGCCTACGCGGTGAGCATTCTGCCCATTGCGGTGGTGATTCCGTCGGACCGGATCTCGCTGGAGTATGGAACACTGACCGCCTTCCATCGATACTTCGATGCGTTCGGGCTCCCGTGGCTCCGGCCGGTTATGGCTTTGCTGCTGGTGCTCGGCGTGGTCTCGGTCGGCCTCGTCTGGATTCTAACGCCCGCCCGGACGATGCAGGCGATGTCCAGCCAGGGGCTCATTCCAAGAGTTTTCGGACGATGCAACCACTCGGGTATGCCCATCGGTGCGCTGATCATCCAGGCGACTCTCGCCTCGCTTTTCGCCCTTCCCGTTCTCTTCCTGCCCAACGTCGGTGCCGCCTTCTTTCTCTCCCTCGCCGCCGCGGCCCAACTGCACCTGATCATGTATCTCGTGCTTTTTGTGGCCTTCATCCGCGTAAAGCTCACGAATGTCCCGCCTCCCGGTGTATTTGTCATCCCGGGAGGCAAGCGTTGTGGCGTAGCCGTCTCGCTGCTCGGCCTTGCGACCTGCCTGTCCGCATTTTTTGCCGGCTTCATTCCACCTCCGAGCGTGCTCCACGGCTCCCTCGCCGGTCTGTTGCTCTACATGGGTGTTCTGTCCGTTTCCATTGGCAGCCTTGCGATCGCATGCCTCGTTATCACGCGGCGCATCAATACCTCTTGTGTAAACACGCCGTAGGCGTCAAGTAGCCCGATCACGCTCCCGGAGCGCCCTTTTCCCTTCCCATACGATGAAAACCGTCTGCGACGCCACCTTCGATCTTCTCCGCCAGCTCGGCCTGACGACCATTGTCGGAAACCCCGGATCAACCGAGGAACCGTTTTTGAAAAACTTCCCGGAGGATTTCGAGTATGTCATGGCGCTGCAGGAGGCGAGCGTCGTCGGAATCGCTGATGGTCTGTCTCAAGGGATGAGAAAGCCCGTGGTCGTAAACGTGCACACCGGAGCCGGCCTGGGAAACGCCATGGGCTGTCTGCTCACGGCGTTTCAAAATAAAACCCCGCTCATCATCACTGCCGGACAGCAGACCCGGGAGATGCTGCTGCTGGAGCCCTTGCTGACGAACGTCGATGCGGTAAACCTGCCAAGGCCCTGGGTGAAGTGGAGCTATGAACCCGCACGGGCCGAGGACGTTCCGGGCGCCTTCATGCGCGCCTACGCCGCCGCGGTCCAGCCTCCTGCCGGCCCGGTTTTTCTGTCGCTACCACTGGATGACTGAGATCGCGAAATTCCGGAGCGGGATGTGTTCCGAACCGTTGCCACACGGGTCGGGCCAGACCCTGATCGTGCGGCGGACTTTGCACGGCTTCTCAACGGGGCGAAGAATCCGGCACTCGTTTTGGGAGCTGATCTTGCGCGGAGCAATGGCTGGGCCGAGGCGATCGCCCTCGCAGAGATACTGAGGGCTCCCGTATGGGCCGCCCCGTTTTGTGAACGCACTCCTTTTCCGGAGAACCATCCGCTCTATGCCGGATCCCTCCCCGCTGCCATCGGGCCGCTGGCTTCGAAGCTGACAGGTCACGACCTGGTTCTCGTCGTAGGTGCACCGGTCTTCCGGTATTACCCGTTCGTTGCGGGAAGCTACCTGCCGGAGGGCAGCCGCCTCTTGCAGGTGACGGATGATCCCGCCGAGTTAGCCCGCGCAGCGGTCGGGGACAGCATCGTCTCGGACTGCGTGCTTTTCCTGAAGGCGATCCTTCCGCTTTTGAAAGCAACCGACCAGGCTCTTCCTCCGAACCGGGAGAATTCAGAAACCCGGGTCGGATTTCCGGAGGATCTGCCGCTGTGCGCCGGCCGCATTTTTGAGATTCTTCAGCCGCTCCTGCCGGAGGAGTTCGTGCTGGTCGAGGAGTCTCCATCCAACGTGGTGGAGCTTCAAAAGGTGCTGAAAATCTCGAAGCCGGACAGCTTCTATACCTTTGCCTCCGGCGGACTGGGGTGGGACATGCCGGCCGCTGTCGGGCTCGCCCTTGCGGAGAAGAAATCCGGGCGGAACCGGCCGGTGCTGGCCGTAATCGGGGATGGTTCGTTCCAATATTCGTCACAGAGCATCTACACGGGAGTGCAGCAGGAGGCACATGTGGTCTTCCTCGTTTTGCGCAATGGTGAGTATGCGATCCTGAAAGAGTTCGCCGAGCTCGAGCAGACTCCGGGCGTGCCGGGTCTCGATCTCCCCGGGCTTGACATCGTTTCGCTGGGACGTGGTTATGGCGCCCGATCCGTCCGCGCCGGCACGCCCGACGAGATCCGCCAGGCGGTTGCGGAAGCACTGGCCACCCGGACAACCAGCGTTATCGAAGTTCCCATCTCACCCCGCCTCCGCCCGTTGCTGGGCTAAGACGTTCATCGGAGCAGCGGGTAACGCCAACGGCACGGTGCGTTCCGCCTTCAGACCGCTCAGGCCGCCGCCTCCGCGGCTTGGATGTTCTGTCCTGCTCAGGCTTTTTTCGAATTTGCCTTGAGCCACACGGCGTAGGCCTCTTCCGGCATCTCGCCGGCAGCGAGGGCGAACGTGCGCAAGGTGGCGTCCACTTCACCGGCCTCCAAACGCCGGCCGTTAAGCTGTAAAAACGTGACGGCGACGATGAATCCCGCCCGCTTGTTGCCATCAATGAACGGATGATTTTTGACAAGGCCGAACGCATAACTCGCCGCCAACTCGAAGAGATCGGGGTTTCCGTATGCAAAGAGGTTCAGCGGCTTGCCGAGAGCGGAGTCCAGCAAACCTTCGTCGCGAACGCCGGCTGAACCCCCGAAATCGGCCAGGGACTGTTCGTGCGCCATAAACACGACTTCCCTCAAGACCCAGACGGGCTCTTTCATTTTGCAAGTTCCCGCAAGGTGTGCCGGTAGCGGTTCATGACATCCTGCACGACGCCCATCTGTCGAGCGACCTCCTCTTTGTGCGGGCTCAATCGCACGCTCCCCTCAGAGGCCTCCGTAAGTGTGATGGTATCTCCTTCGCCAACCTTGAGGTGCGCCAGCGCTTCCTTGGGCAGAATAAGGCCGACGGAGTTGCCAATCTTGCGGAGCTTGAGTTCGAGGACCATGCCTCAAGCGTAGCTACAGATGTTATTACGTCAAGTGGAGGAGCCGGCCGCGGCGGGGCAGGCGTTCTTGGTTCTTGGTTACTCCCCGTCTTTTCCGTTCGTGCTTTTCGTGTTTTTCGTGGTTCAATCCTTCTTTGGCGTAGGCTGACAGCGGCCGTCTAGTTCGCTTGTCCGCCTTCGGTGGCGGAAAACGTGACCGCGAGAACGTCATGCGGCGTGCTTTTATCGGGCTCCGGAAAATCAAGCGTCAGCGTGCCGTTTTCCCATTGGTATGGGACCGCTTCTCCGGTCCGCAGGACGTGCACCGATTTCACCTTGCGGGCCGGGCCGCCCGGCGTGACCGAGATTTTTTCTTTGTTACCGTGGATGGCGTGCAGGTACCAGACGTCGCCGCGCGTGGTGACAGGCACGTTGGCCACGGCGTCTTGTGGGATGGGGGCTGCGCCATTGATGGATTCGCCGTTCGCCTTCATCCAGTCGCGCACTTCGGCCATTCCCTTGTAGAAAGGCGCGGGCATCGAGCCATCGGGACGCGGGCCGACATTCGCCATGACGGCGCCGCCCCACCCTTTCGAGCGCGCCAGCAAGCGGAGGACGACAGATGTCGGGACGTAGCGCTCCTCGTCGCGCTTCATGTAGCCCCAGGAGGTGGAATTCCAGATGCGAAGCTGCTCCCACCAGCCCGGGGGACGGAACGGCTGCTCGCCGTGTTCGACGGTGAAGTAGTCGCCCTCGAACTTCGGTCCGCCCTTCGACACCGACATGCCGCCGCGGTTGTTGATGACAATGCCTGGCTGCAGCTTGCGGATCTCCTCCATCGTGATGTCCGAGCCCGTGCCTCCGTCGAACCATAGGACGTCGATCTTCCCGTAGCGCGTGAGGAGTTCCGTGAGCTGCTGGCGGCACTCGCGCTGGATCTGCGCGCGCACATCGTCAGGCATCTTCTTTAACGTGGTCGGCTCCCAGTTCATGTCGAGATCCGGCCGATCGGGGATCGGCGGCAGCGAGGAATTTCCGCCGCTCTTGCTCCGGTAGTTGAACGACATGTAGTCGCGGGCTTTGTACCAGTCGGGGCCGGAAAAATAGAGGCCGACCTTGAGTCCGTTGGCGCGGCAGGCTTCGACGTATTCCTTCACAAGGTCGCGGCCGGGCAGCGATGTGCGCACGCCGATCTCCGAGGTCTCGGTCGGCCAGAGGGTGAAGCCGTCGTGGTGCTTCGCAGTGAGGACCGCGTATTCGAAGCCCGCTTCTTTGGCGGTCTTCAGCCAGGCGTTGGGATCGTAACTCTCGGCCTTGAACTGGTCAGCAAGCTTCCAGTAATCGGCGGGCTTGAGTTTCTGGCTGGGACCCATGTTGAGGATCATCGGCCAGGAGAGATCGATGCCTCCATGCGCGGCCGAGATACTCCAGTGCAGGAAGAGCCCGAGCGAGGCGTCACCGAACCACTGGGCGTCTGGATGCGACGTGCGCTGCCCCGGCAGGCCGGCTTTGATGGACTCTTTCATGCGCGCTGCGAGAAGCGAATTCCGGTCCGCGCCACCGGGATCCTGGTTCAAGGCAGCTGCCTGCTCGGCAGCATTGCGTTTGATGATTTCCTCATCCGAGGAATCCGCTGCAAAGAGCGGCGAGGCAGCAAGGGAGAAGAGCATAAGGCGGGTTAGGTATTTCATGTTTCTGTTACTGGCGGGGAGTGACGATCGACCGGATCTCCACGGGGCCGAGCAGGCCGGCCGGGATGAGGGGCTGGTCCTTTTCGATGAAGTTCCACGTGGTGAAGGTGCGGCGTTCGGACGACGGGCGCGGGGTGCCGTTGATGACCCAGTCGGGGTAGGCGGCCAGGGACTGGCCGGCGCGGATCTTGCCGCCCCAGATGGCCACGGGCGCCCATGTGATGTCGGCCGGCTCCTGCTCGTCACCGACGAGGCGGTTGGCCCAGACGTTCACGACCTCGATCTTCAAGCGGTTCGGGCCGGCTTTGAGAGCGGACGTGACATCGAGCGTGAAGGGCGGTTTCCAGAGCTCGGGGAAGGTGGTGCCATTCACCGTGACGCGCGCGAGGTTTTTCACCTCACCGAGATCGAGAACGAGCCGGCCGCCGGGAACGATCGCATCCGGCGGAACGGTCACGTCGCGCTCATACGTGGCGATGCCGGAATAATAGCGGATGCCTTTCTCCGGCCGGTCGGTCCAGGAGACGAGCTGTGGGAAATCGATTTCGGCCGGACCGCCCATTTCCGGGGAAAAGCGGACCTTCCAGCCGTCGGAGATCGGGAGCGTCCGGACGGTCTGCTGTGCCGGAACCGTCGCGGGAGCTTCAGGGCCCGGACGGAACCGCACAAAGACCGATCCGCGCGGCGCGAACTCCAGCGTGACCTCGGTGCGGCCGTCCTTCCGGCTCCATGCGCGCGGCGGCGCCACCGTGCCGGTATCCGCCTGCCAGAGTTCGGGCACTTTGCCGTCCACACGGAACGAGGCCGTCACGGTGAGGGGTTCGCTTTTCTGGTTGGAAACAAAATACCAATCGTCCCCGCCGACGCGCCGGTGGATCCACGGCACCACGTCGGCCGGAAGCTTTTCAACGGTCTGGAAGTCGGGTGCGACTCCCGTTTTTGAAAGAACCTCCGCAACGCTGAGCCCGGAGAAAACCCGCCCCTTGCCGACCGTTCGCTCGACCGGGCCGGCCGCCGTCGCCGGTCCCCAGAGCTCGTCGGCGATGCGTGCGATTTCTTTGTCGGACTCCGGATAACCCGCGAGGCCCGGAGCGATGACCGGGCGGGGGCCGACGATCGTCGCGCCGGCGAGAACGAGCTCGCGGATCTTGCGCAGCAGGGGCAGGGACATACGCTGCGGCAGGGGGACGTGATTGTACCAGATCGCGACGCCGGAGGGCGAGAGATGGGGAGCGGTGACGGCGGTCGTATCGACGAGCTCAAGCACCCGATAGCGCATGCCGCCAGGCAGCGTGAGCGCGGAGCCATCATACGACATCGAGGAGATGATCAGCTCCTCATTGCAGATGTCGCCCGCGTAGCCGTCCGGCGGCTCGAACCCGCGCAGGCCCGGCCGGAACAGCGTAACCACGTCGGCGACAAACGTGCCCTGGCGGAGCAGATAGCAGCAGCGGCTGAGATAATCGACCCACGAGCCGGCAAGGTCCGCCCATGCCTGCCCGCGGCTCAAGATCGGACCGTAGGGACCGGCGATCATGCCCGGGCGGAGATTAGGCCACGGATTGTGCGGCTGTACGTGGAGGGCCATTTCATTGATGCCCATTGTGAAGGCGAGGTCGGTCTCGGCTTTGGTGGCGAACGGATCTTTGTCGAACCGGATGTGCTGCGGGCTTGCGGTGAGCGACTCGGCGGAAGCCACGGCCTTGCCGTTCACGTGAGCGACCGAGGCGATCATGCGGAGCGTCCACCAGCCGTAGTTGCGGTTCACGTGCCAGAACTCGCCCTCGGGGATGTCGAAAAGTGCGCCCGCCGTCATGAAGTTCACCGGACCGTTATAAGGCTGGGCGCGGAACTCCTTTGCGCCGCTCTCGTGCGAGAGGCGGGCGAGTTCGGCAAAGTGCTCGGAGTTGATCATCTCCTCGATCGTCGTGCGCCAGTCGTGGTCGAACCTTCGACTCAGGTCCTCGCTCCCGACCAGCCGGCCGGTTGAGACAAGGATCCAAGGAACCAAGTCGTAACCCCGGCGCTTGCGGAACTCCTCGCGGAACGCAGCGGTCCAGTTCTGGTTGCCCGCCTCCCAGCTGTCATAGAACAACTGAACGTTCCCGCGGTCGGATGCCGGACGTTGCGCGAGGATTTCTTTGAAGTAGCTGTCGAACTGGATGCGCGCTGCCTCGCGGCTCATCTTGTCGCATTCGAGGCCGGCGCCACCCTTGGGCGCGGGATGGACCGGGATTCCGGTCGTCGTGTGACCGAAGCGCACGATCGTCCATTCGCCACCGGCGGGTGGATGCCACGCGAGCTTGCCATCGGCGTCGAGGCGGTCGGTGAGCTCAAGGATCTTGTCGGCCGGAACCGGCGCGCTGCCGTCGCCGGACGGATAGGCGAGCACGGCGACGTCCCGATAGAAATTCCATTTTTTATCGACGGTCGGGGCAGGAAGAACAACGTCTCCCGACGCTCCGCCGGCAACCTTCGTCGTGCTCCAGATGAGCTTTTGCATCGAGTGCTCCGGCGTGATCCATGGTCCGCCGGCGGTCGCGTAGCCCGGGCAGACCTGAAACCAGAGGGAGAGATCGTTTTTCTTCGCCTCATCGAGCTGGAATCCGACCATCTTCCACCACGCATCGGAGAGCATCGGAACGACGGGCATTCCGGGTTTGGGATCGACCAGCTTCGACCGGCTGGAGCAGTAGGAGACAACAGCGCCGCTGAGCCCAATGCGCCGCATGAACTCCAGATCCGCCTTGATCCCCTCCTCCGTCGCGTAGTCATCCATAAACCGCCACCAGGTGGTCGGGCGGGCCTCGGCGGGCGGGGATTGAAAGCCGGCCTTCAACGTCTCCGCATCCGGCGCTGCGAATGCATGCGTTACAACAAGGAGCAGGAGACCTGCGGAGACGAGGTGTTTCATGGGGGGAAAGTGAGGGCGGGGGTTAAACGCTGCTCAGGGCTTGAACAGATGGGATCCTCCGGCGGGAATTTTCGGTGTTTCGGATTTCTCACCGTAGACGATGCGGCAGGGGTTTCCCTTATCCGACCGGATCGAGGCCGTGACGAGACGTCCGTCTTTCCAATCGAGATCAATCGTGAACCCGCCCCTTGCCCGCAGGCCTTTCACCGAGCCGGCTGGCCACTCGGGCGGAAGGGCCGGGAGGAGATCTATGACGGTGGCTCCCTCCGGTGTGCGCTCATGGCTCTGGAGGAGCATCTCGGCGATGCCGGCGGTCGCGCCGAAATTCGAGTCGATCTGGAACGGCGGGTGCGCGCCGAAGAGGTTCGCATAAGATCCCCCGCCCCATCCGAAACCGACCTTCTGCGTGCTCACGGGCTTGAGCAGGTTCTGCAGAAGCTTGTGAGCGCGCTCGCCATCGCGGAGCCGCGACCAGAAGCTCACTTTCCACGCGAGCGACCACCCGGTACCGCCGTCGCCGCGGCCATCCAGACTTTTGCGTGCGGCTTCCAGAAGATCCGGCGTGGCCGGCGAGATGAGATGGCCGGGATAGAGCCCGTAGAGGTGCGAGACATGCCGGTGCCCGGGCTCGGCCTCGGGAAAATCCTCGACCCATTCCTGGATCCGCCCGGTCTTCGGGCTGATCACAATTGGCTGGAGCCGGGCGAGAGCTGCTTCGCATTCCGCGCGGAACTCCGCATCGGTGCCGAGCGTCTTGCTGGCCTCGATGCAGTTCTCAAGGATCTCGCGGATAATCATCACATCCATCGTGGCTCCGTAGGTGAAGACCTGCCGCTTGCCATCGGGGGCGATGTAACCGTTCTCCGGCGAGTGTGACGGAGCGGTTGTGAGCTTGCCGGCGATCGGGGTGCCCTCCGGCGCTTCGACGAGAAAATCGAGGATGAAGCGGCCGGCTCCCTTCATGAGCGGCCAGGCCCGTTTTTCGAGAAACTCCCGGTCGCCCGTGAAACGGTAATGCTCCCACGGATGCGCGGCAAGCCAGGCCGCGCCCATCGGCCAGACGCCATGGAGTCCATCGGCCGGCGCGGTGTAGCCGTAGGCGTCGGTGAGATGATGAACGACCCAGCCTTTGGCACCGTAGTGAACCTGCGCCGTGCGGCCACCGGGTTCAACGAGCCCGTCCATCAGATCAAAGAGCGGGAGGTGGCATTCGGAGAGATTCGCCACTTCAGCAGGCCAGTAGTTCATCTGAACGTTGATGTTCGTGTGGAAGTCGGCATTCCACGGTGCGTTCATCTGCCAGGACCAGATGCCTTGGAGATTCGCCGGCATGCTTCCCGGCCGCGAGCTCGAGATGAGCAGATAGCGACCGTATTGGAAAAGCGTGGCCGCGAGGGCGGGGTCGATGTTCCCCTCGCTGTTGCGGCGCAGGCGCTCATCGGTCGGAAGCTGCACGGCAGGGTCCGCCGGATCGCCAAGCGTGAGGGAAACGCGGTCGAAGAATGCAGCAAAGTCGGCGCGGTGGGCCTCAGCGAGCTTGGCAAAGGATTTCTCTCCGGCGGCGGCGAGGCGGGAGTCCACGCTGGCGAGCGGATTCTTTCCGCGGAAATCCGTCGCTCCATCCACGAGGAGCAGAACCTCATCTGCGCCCGTGACGGTCAGAATGCCTCCCTCATTGGTCACCGTGCCGCCTTTTGCGATGGCCCGCGCTTCGGCAACGAACGAAAGCCCACGCTCGGCACCCGTGCGGTCCTTCCGGTTGATACGACCTGTGAGGACAAGGGAATCCTTGCGTTCGGGATGCGCAGCGCAGGTCGCATCCTGCGCGCGGGAGAGGGTGAGGCGCAAGTTGATCGCTCCCGGTTTTGAGGCGGTGAAGCGGACCACAAGGAGATCATCCGCGGCGGTGGAGAAGAGCTCCCTGCTGAAGCGAACGCCCTTCTCCTCGTAGGTGACAGTGGCCGTTGCGGTAGTGAGGTCAAGCGTGCGGCGGTAGTTGCTTACCCTGGCGGAGGGCGTCTCGATCAAGAGCTCACCAAGGGCCTGATACGAGCGGATCGACGACGGCTGCCCCATCATCGTCTTCTTCGCCAACTCAACGGCCGCTTCGTTCTCGCCGGCGAAAAGCAAACGTCTCACCTCGGGCAGCGCCTCGAGGGCCTTGGGATTGTTCGGATCCAGCGGGTAGCCATCCCAAAGCGTGTCTTCGTTCAGCTGGATGCGCTCATCGGTGATCCCACCGAAAACCATCGCTCCCAACCGCCCATTACCAAGCGGCAGAGCCTCGACCCAGCTCGTGGCCGGCTGCCGGTACCACAGAACATGACGGCCCTCCGGAACCGACGCGATCGGCTCCTCGACCGCTCCGCGGTCGGCCCATGGGTAGCCGATCTTTGTTCGCTCGGTAGCCGGCAGAACGACTTCGGGCGACGGTGAAGGCGACGGATCTGCCGCGTGAGCGGCGAGGGTGGTGAGAAGCAGAAAGGCGAGGGTGGAACGGATCATAGTTTCTCGGAGCGGATGGTTTGCTTTTTGCCGTTGATGATGGCGTTCACGTCGCGCGGCTCGCGGGAGGCAATACGCCATTTGGTGGCCTTGCCGTCCCTCCATTCGATGTCGACGACGAATCCGCCGCGGGCGCGAAGACCGGTGACCTTTCCAGCCGGCCAGGCCGCCGGCAGAGCCGGCAGAAGGTGGAGCCCGCCGGTATGGGATTGGAGGAGCATCTCGCACACGCCGGCGGTGTAGCCGAAATTACCGTCGATCTGGAACGGCGGATGTGCGTCGAGGAGGTTGAGGTAAACGCCGCCGCCCCCATCCATCTGCGTGCCGCTGTTCTGAGCGTAGCGGACGAGATTTCCAATGAGCCGGTAGGCGCGGTCGCCATCGTGAAGGCGGGCCCAGAAGTTGATTTTCCATGCCGTGCTCCAGCCGGTGCTCTCATCGCCTCGGGCATTGAGCGAGACGCGGGCGGCGGCGGCGAGGTCGGGCGTTCCATTGACCGTGATCTGGCGGCCCGGGTGAAGGGCGAAGAGATGGGAGACGTGACGGTGGTTATCCTTCGGATCGTCCCGGTCGGTTTCCCATTCCTGAAGCTGGCCCCAGCGGCCGATCTTCGGCGGGAGGAGCTTCGAGCGGAGGTCGGCGAGATGGTCGCGGAAGTCGCGGTCGGTTTTCAGGACATCGGCCGCCTCGATGGTATTGGTAAAAAGGTCGTGGACGATCTGTAGGTCGTGCGCGATCGCCTCCTCCTGCGGGCCGTGCTCCGGCGACCAGCCAACCGGCGTGACGATCGTGCCATCCGGACGCCGGATGAGGATGTCGTCCCAGAATTCGCAGACCTCCTTCATCACCGGGTAGGCGACCTTTGCGAGGAAGTCCTTGTCGAGCGAGTAGGCGTAATGCTCCCAGAAGTGCTGCGCATACCAGGCGCTGGCGGGAACGTTCCAAAGATAGCTTCCACCGCCGAAGATGCCGTTCTCGGTGCGGAGCGTCCAGCCGCGCACCGAAGGGCCGAATTTTTCCTGTGTGTGCCGGCGGGCGACCGGGATCTGGCTTTGCACGTAGTCGAAAAACGGAACATGGCACTCGGCGAGATTCGCGGGTTCCGCCGGCCAGTAGTTCATCTGGAAATTGATGTTCGAGTGGTAGTCACTGCGCCACGGCGGTTGGTTCGAGTTGTTCCATTTGCCCTGGAGATTCGCCGGCAGTCCGCCCTCACGCGAGGAGGCGATGAGCAGGTAGCGGCCGAATTGGAAGAGCAGGGCTTCGAGGCCCGGATCTGCCGCACGGTTCGACGGGTAGGCCAGAAGACGCTCATTCGTCGGCAGCGGCGAGGAGGGGCCGAGGTCGAGCGTGACCCGATCGAAGAACCTGGCGTGATCGGCCACATGATCGGCGAGGAGCTTGTCGAACGGTTGCGCCGCGGCGGCGGCCAGGCGTCGGTCCATCGCAGCGCGGGGCGCTTCGCCTTTCCAGCCTTTCTCCGCGTCAGGCACGTAGTCGGTGCCGGCATCGAGCAGGAGCGTGATCTCATCGGCGCCTGTGAAACGAAGCTTGTCGCCGTCACGCTCGAGAACACCGCCTTTGGCCTGCACGCGGACCTCGGCCTCGTAGTTGAGCGCGATGTTGTAAGGTTCGTCCTTCGAGTAGCGGTAGCCTTCCAGCGAGCCCGTGGCGCGGATGGCAGTGTCGAGCACTTCGATGCGGCCCTTGTGCGCATCGGACAGAGCGACCGTCCCGCTGAGCGCTCCGGGTTGGCCAGCGCGGAACCGGCAGACGACGACACCGGCCGGGTGGCTCGCAAAGGCCTCGCGCGAATACGTCACCCCGTCGGCCTCGTAAGTCACCGTGTGGACGGCGCGGCCGATGTCGAGCTCGCGGCGGTAGTTCGCCGGTGCCCCATGCTTCAGCTCCACAGAGACCTCGCCGAAATTCTGATACGAACCCGTCATCTCCTCGTCGCCGATCCAGAGGCTCTCTTCGTTGAATTGGATGCGCTCTTTGGGCGCGCCGCCGAAGATCATCGCGCCCAATCGCCCGTTGCCGATGGGCAGCGCTTCCTTCTGCCAGTCCGCGGCCGGTTGATTGTACCAGAGAACCGGGGATGCGGCGGTCAGAGAACCCCCGGAAAGGAGAGCAACCGCCACGAGGGCGCGCACGAGAGAGCGGAGAGGAATCAGCATCCGGTGAAAATCACGCCCTCAGCGCCGCTTGTAAACCCGAACGTAATCGACCTCCATCCTCGTGCCATCGATCGCATCGGTGATTTTTCCGCCCCACGGGATGATGGCGAGGCTGAGCCAGATCGGCGACTCGCTGTAGCAGAACTCGTTCTTCACGCGCCGGATTTCTTTGCCGTTGAAAAAGAAAATCAGTTCCTCCGGCGTCCATTCGAGCCCGTAGACCTGGTAGTCGCGGGCGAAGTTGAACTCGCCATCGAGGAGGTCGAACGTGGAGACCTCGACCCAGTCTTTGCCATTGTGATACTCGACGCGATAGTTGCTAAGGAGGCCATTCCAGTTGCCACGATCGAGCCAGCCGTTGAGAAACTGAATGCATCCGATGGTTCGATCCTCCGGGAACTCGAACTCGATCCACTTGTCACCTTCCTTCTGTGAGATCCAGGTGCTGGTGGGTTTGCCATCGACAAGGCGGGCGGATGTATCCTGCCCTTCCTTGAAAAACCCGCTTGTCGAAATCTTTGTCGAGGGATCGCGGGCGAAGTTGACCAGATCCGGCTTGTCCTGATCCGCCGTCGGCGACAGCGCATCAGGAAAACCCGCGGCATTCGGTGCGTAGAACCGGACTTCGCCGATGTGGAAATGTCCGCCCTGTGTGGACGTGAGCCGGATTTTCCGGGTGGTGATCGGCGTCTCGAGCGGGATCGTCACATCCGGCCGGGCGCCGAAGGCGAAGGCCTTGGGAAAGGAAGGATGGGTGCGCTTGCCGTTGACCACCTTGATTGCCGACCAGTTGTGAATGTTCGTATTCACCTCGTTCGGGAAATGGCCTTCGTTGATGTCGATCTCGAACGACGCCCCCTTCTCGGGCGCCGTCTTGTGCTGCGTCATGAGCCAGAACGAATTGTTCGTTCCCTCGGCAGCGGCGTATTTGTAGCGGCACTCGAAGTAGCCGTAGAGAAACTTCTCGCGCGTCCAGATGTTGCCTGACGTCCACTGCTGCCCGCCGCGCTCCTCCTTGCGGTTGATAAGCTTCAACGTGCCATCGGAGACCACGGCATTCTCACGCCACCGGCTGGAAAGGATGTGGCCGCTCGGCCCGTTCTGGGAGACCCACCTCTTGTCGAGTTCGGCATCCGTCCCGTCAAATTCCTCGCTCCAAACGAGCTGCCATTGGTCGGGACCGCCGGGCAGGAGGGAGCCCGGAGCAGGAACGGTCGAGTCGGGATCGGGGGCGGTTTCGGCCAGCGCAGAGAAAGAAAAAGCAGCGAGGAGGAGCAAAACGCGCGGCACATCGGAAAGCAAGCGACGGTCGGAGACCGCCGCTACAGGTTCCAATGTAGCGGCGGTGTCCTCACCATCGCTGGATGAAAGCTTGGGGTTCCTAGGGATAGTGGGGGATTTCATAGGGGGACGTAGAATGAAGCGGGAATCTAGTAGCGATAGGAGAAGCGGTCAAAGTCTGCCACGCCGGACTCGCCGTCATTGTTGTAAGTGAAGAGTCCGATACGTGTGCCGCGATAGTTCCACCAGCCGGCCTGATGCGGCTCGCCGAGGGCAGTGTAAGTTTTGCCTTCGAGACTGTAGGAGAAGGTGATTTTTCCGTCGATATCGATGTCCGCGCGCAGTTGAACATCCTTCCCCGTAATCACGGGCCCTTCGGTGCGGCGGTCCTGCTCCACCTGCACGACGCGGGTCACGCCGTTCTCGCGGAAGGCTCCGATCCACCCGGCATAGCGGCTGTAAAAGGTCAGTCCGGCATTCTGCCCATCAGCCATGCCGGAGACGTCGAGTGTCACATCGACCTGCCCGCTGGCCGACTGGTAGATGCGCTGGGTGAGGGTATTGCCGGTCTTGAAAATATCATCCTTCCGGAGCGGCTTGAAGGCGTGGAGGCGGAGGAAACTCGGACGCTCGGTGAGCGACCACATGTCCGCGCGCGGCTGGTGGTTCCATTCCCAGACGGTGGCCGGCGATTTCGCGGTGAAGTCGTCCTCGAACAAACGCGGCGACGGCTTTTCACCGGGAATCGGCTTTTTGCCCGTCCATACCATGTTGCCAATACCATCCTCACCGACCTCGCCGATGATCGGCCAGCCATCGATCCAGTTCACCGGCAGAAGATGCGCCATCCGGCCCGCCCATGTGCCGGAGCCCATCTGCGTGAAGAACCACCAGCTCTTGTCCGGCAGTTCGATGAGCCCGCCCTGGTTCGGATCGACGCGCGGGGTGCGCACGGCGTGGTTGAGCTGCCGGGTCTCCCACGGACCATCCAGCGTCTTCGCGCGGCGCATCATCACAACGCGGCCCTCGGGCTTCACTTCACTGTAGTAGTGGTAAAAGTAGCCGCCGAACCGGTACATCTTGTTCGCCTCGCTGC
>CAZSMN010000032.1:0-18019 GCA_964607615.1 uncultured Chthoniobacterales bacterium
AATTCCCGGGAACCGCCGTTTTTTTTTGTAAGCGTTTGGGCGGGGTTTGGGGCGGGCCGGGTTTTGGGGGCGGGGGGGGGGGGCTCTTTTGTTTTGGGGGGGGTTTGGGGGGGGGTTGATGGGGGGGGGGGGCTACTCGGGTTGGGTTTGCTGACGAGTCGCGGATTCACCTACATGTTCCGGCTTGGGGAGGCGGATCATCATGGCCTAGTTGCGGGCGCGGCGCTTGCAGCGGCATTGGCGCTTGCAGCGGGCGGTGGCGGTTGGGTGGCGACGGTGGCCGATATACGCCCGGCAAGGCGGCGGTTCATTCTTTCCGGAGTGTGTGGCGGGGTGGCGCTGTGGATCAGCGCAGCGACTGCAGTGCCTGTGCTCGCCGGCATCGGCATGTTGGTAGGCCTGGTCACATGGTGGATGGTGTCCGCCGACGAGTCGGCGGCCCATTGGCATCCCGAACTGTGGCGCACCTGGGGACGGGCGGGAGCCCTTACAAGCCTCGCATTTTACACGCTGGAGTACTTTCCGAATCACATGGGATGGCGGCTGGAGGTCAACCATCCGCTTTACGCGCTTGCATGGTGGGGAGCCGGCGAGCTGATGTTTCAACTTGTGCGATGGCAAACCGGCGCTGACGGCGGACGACGCATCGAGGTTACGACCCTCCTCGCGCTTCTGGCTGTCGCTGCGTTGCCGACGGTTGTTTTCCTTTTCAGCGAGAAAGTTTTCTGGGTTAAAAATGCTTTTCTGCTCGCGCTGCACAATGAATACATCGGCGAGTTTCAAGGTTTGACCCAAGCGGCGAGGGAGGATTCCTGGCCGAAGGTGCTGCTCGATATTGGTTGGGTTTTCTGGCCGCTGCTGCCAGCCGCATGGCTGCTCTTTCAGCGAGGCGTTCCTGCGGCTCAGCGACTTGGGCTGGCCGTCCTCGCCGGGCCGGCGCTGGTCCTTGCCGCCCTGGGTTGGGCGCAGGTGCGCTGGCTCTACCCGGCGGCCGGATTCTCTATTGCTCTGCTCGTTCTGCTTATTGCCAGCGTTCGCGATCCACACGGTGCCCCGTGGGTGCGACGCATGAAGTGGCCGGTCTACCTGCTCATGATGGTTACCGTGACCTTTGTGCCTGTCCGACAATGGGGCGCAAAAACGGCGGTGGCGGGGGATGCGGAGGCCATGCAGGTAGTCTTGCGCGACGCGGCCTGGCGCATCCGGGAGAGCAGCGGAGAACGTGTCCCGGTCATCCTCGCCGGGCCGACCGATACCACCTCACTGTGTTACTACGGGGGGGCGGGCGGGATCGGCACATTGTATTGGGAAAACCTGCCCGGTTTGCAGGCGGCGGCGGAGATCTACAACGCGCCCGATGAGCAAACCGCGCTGGCGCTCCTGCAAAAGCACGCCATCACTCATATCGTGTTTTTCTCTTGGGACGATTTTTCCACCCAATACGTCCGGCTTCTGCGCGGCCTGCCCAAGTCTGCCAAGCCACGCGATGCGTTTGTCCCCCATCTGCTGGACAAGGGGACTGTCCCCCACTGGCTGCGCCCGATCTACTACCAGATTCCCTCTTTGGAGATCGTGAAAGCGGAGCAGGCCTTGATTTTCGAAGTCGTGCCAGACCAGACCGAGGCTGAGGCGATGGCCTATCTCGGTTTGTTTAACTTTTTGTCCGGGCGGGCCGGGGAAGGGGAGGAGCAAATGCGCCGTGCGCTGGAGTTGGACGGCTCCGTCGAGCAGGCGCATTTCGGTTTGGCGCGCCTGCTCACCGCGCAAGGCCACGTGGCAGAAGCCATGCCGCATGCAGGATTGGCTCAGTTCGCCTACCGGCCCCGGCTCTGGTTTGAGATCGCTTTGAAAGCCCGGGATGCGGGTCAACACTGCCTCGCCTCCGAGGCGCTCAGCCTGTCCCTGCAGCAGGAACCGGAGAGCCTCGCAACCAAGGAGGCATTGGCAGTGCTTCTGGCAGGTTCGGGCAACGACACTGTGAGAAATGGTGCCCAGGCCCTTCTGCTGGCCGATGAACTCGTTTCCTCCAGCGCGAAAAAGAATCCCTTCCACCTCTTCCTCCGGGCATACGCTCTGGCGGAACTGGCCCGATTCCCCGAAGCCATCGCGTCCCTCGATGAAGGTCTCCGGATCGCGCCCGCCAACTCGCCCGCATCCCGCGAACTCACCACCCTAAGAGACCTTCTGAAGCTGGGAGCGCCGCCTCCCCACATTCCATCCAACGACATCCGCACGGATTAAGCAGCACTTCGGGAGAGCCGGCAAAGATGCCTGAGGTGCCAGAAGTCCCGCGCTTCGAACGGCGGGCCGCTGGTGCGGCGAAGAAACCATTACGTAAAAGAGTTCTCCACGCAGGTGATGCAGAGTGTGAGGTTCAATGCATAAAGCAAAGGCAGGGCCTTCGATGGTGGTCCTCCGGAGGCTCCATTCTCCTTGTTAAGACCACGGATTCCGCCCGGAAGGATTCTATTTATTATGACGCAAAATATAAAAGCCATTGCCCTTGGTGCGGTAGATGTTTCGGGGTCGACACCGTATTTGTTTAGAAAGTGCTCAAGGGTAGGCGGGCTATCCACACACCTGCAGAAACCCTTAGAAAAATCCTCATCATGAAAAAACAAATTGTTTTCCCAGCGCTTCTTCTCGCCGCTGGACTCGCATTTAGCTCGTCGGCATTTGCCACGGATTACTATTGGCGTGGTGCTAGCAGTAGCCGTGTAGAGCCTGGCGGTAATATTCCAGGATGGAACGCAACGGATACAGGAACGTCTGGCTCAGCTGGAACTTTTGTCTGGAATAACATCACGAATGCGAATGACGTGGCTGTGTTCGCTTCCAATGCTACATCTGCGCGTTTGCAGGGTCCTTGGACGGTTGGCGGTCTTAAATTTGATATCAACAACTTTAACTTCCTTTTTAACAATACGAATACAATCACATTCAACGGAGACATCACTGGCACGAATGAGGCCGCGGCCGTATTTACGTCCAACAGCGGGACGGCCGGCACGGGTGACCGAGCGATTGGATTGAGTCCGAACACAGGTGTCGCGGTCGATTACAGCGGTGCCATTAAGAACAACGGCTCGGCGGTGGTGGGGCTTACAAAATTCGGTGCAGGGACTCTGACGCTTTCTGGCACGGCTGGCAGCAACTATACGGGCCAGACCATCGTCCAGAGCGGCCAGTTGATTGCCGGTGCGGACGCGCTTGTGAGCACCAACGGTATCTTCGGCAACAGCGCCGGTGCCATCGTGGTGGGCAGCGGCACCACGCTTGCGGCAGGGGCCCCCTCGCTCCTCACCAGCGGGAGCTTCACGATCGCCCGCGATATCAGCGTAGGTTCGCTAGCCAACGTAAACGCCTACAAAGCCACCCTCGGCGGGAGCAATACGAGCGGCACTTCCCAGTTCACCGGCAATATCGTGCTCAATACCACAGCGGCCAACTACACGTTCGGCCTCGAGGCGGCGACCGGCGGCACGGTGGAGTTTAAGACAGGCACGTGGACGACCAACAACAAGGACATCACCGTGGGTGCTGCCGGGAAGACCGGGACGGTGAAAATTAGCAATAACATCGGAGGCAGTGGTAACGTCACCGTGGCTTTTGGCACGTTCGAAGTGGGTGCGAGCAACACCTACACCGGCAATACGACGATCTCGGGTGGAACGCTCAAAGCGTCTGTAGCGGATGCGCTGCAATCGACCGGGAACATCACTGTGACGGGCACGAGCAGCACGCTGGAGGTCACGACGTCTAACGCCGTCAACGACGTCGCGAAGATAACCCTCGATGGAGGCGCCATCGTCCGTGGGAGCGGGGTCTCGGAGACCTTTGGTGCGCTCACGCTGACGGCGGAATCCACGATCAACTTCGGCACGGGCGCGATAGGCACGCTGACATTTGGAGATTACACTCCGACATTCAAACTCAACATAATCAACTTCTTGGCGGGCAACGTTCTCAAGTTTAACGCGCCGGAGTCAACCGTCATCGAGAATGGGTCTTTGTTCCAATTCGACAACGGTTTCTCAAAAACTTGGAGCGGCGACACTTGGACCATCACAGCCGTCCCCGAGCCAACGACCGTGGCGGCGCTCGCGCTCTTCCTCGCCTTTTTCGGCTGGGGCGAGGTGAAGCGGTGCCGCAAGCTGGCGAAGACGCGGCGGAAGTAAGTTTGGGGGACGCCGCGTGGTCCGTCTGGGGGGATGGCCACGCGGCCATTTTTTATGTGGTGCTTTGCGTCGGAGGGGAGGGGGCAAGGGCAGGAATGCCCTTGATCCTCAAGGCCGGGGGACGTGCGCGGCGCAATGCCACGACCCGGGCCGGGAGCGCCGTTTGCCTAAGGAGCAGGGGCATTTTCTGCCCCTGGCCGACCAAACCTGCGGCGCAGCCGCCTCTTTTCGCAAGCATGGCGGCACCGACGCGCAGGGGTTGCGACAAGGGCAAGGCCCTTGTTTCTCAGGGCGGGGAGGGGATCTCATTTTTGATGGTGGCACCGAAGCGTGTGGGGAGGTAGGTTGGCCGTAATGGAAATCGATGCGCAAATCCGCGGCGGGTTCCGGCTTTTCATCGAGCGCGGCGGAGCGCTCGGGGACCAATCTCTGCGGGGTGCTCTGGAGCGTTCGCAAGAGTTGCGCAGCCCCTATATTGTCGATATCGCATCGACTGAGAATCCCGAAGTACTCAAGGACCGGCAGTGCCTGGGCGTTGCCGGCCTGCTTTACGATGCCAAGGCGCTTAAGATTGTCCGACGCCAGAAATACCCCGCCATCAACCTCAGCAACCGTTCCGGCCCGCGGGAAGGGGTTGGCAATTTCCTGAGCGATGACGAGGCGGTGGGACGTCTCGGGGCGGATCACCTTCTGGGTCGGGGCTACCGCAACTTTCTCGCCCTCGCCCAGGGCGGCGGAAATTGGCATGCCGAGGAGCGACTGAAGGGGTTCCGCCAGCGCGTGGAGGCCAGCGGCTCCAAGTGCCAGACGTTTATCCATGATTTTAGCGAGATGGGTCGGCGAGGGCTTTCGACGGTTTCCTACGTGCGGGAGATCGAGGAGATCTTGAAGCCGCACCTGGAGCGCCTGCCGCTGGATACGGGGATTTTTGCGGCGAATGACTGGCTTGCCGGGCTGGTGCAGCGTGTGCTGATGGACCACTTCTCGGAACGCCTGCACACCACCGGGGTTCTGGGGGTGGATAATGAGCAGCAGAGCTGGTGGTATCTGGGGCCGCTGGCGGCGCTTTCGTCGGTCGTCCCGGCTTTCCGCACCATGGGGCGCGAGGCGATCGAGTGGCTCATCGCGCATCCGGGCGACAAGGCGGCCGCCGCCTTGCTGATGCGCAAGTTTGCTCCGGAGGGGGTGGTCGAGCGGGCCTCCACCGCTGGCGGGGCCTGTGCGGATCCCCTCACGGCCCGCATGATCCGCTGGGCGTGGTCGCAGCTGCAGGCGGGGCAGCCGGCGCAGGTCTCCGAGCTGGCGAAGCAACACCACATGTCCCGCAGGAGCCTCGAGCGCAAGTTTCAGGAGCATCTCGGCATGCCGGCGGGGGAGTTTTTGCAGGCTATGAAATTGGATCTGGCCCGCCAGCTGCTCAAGACGACGAATCAGCAGATCGGGGAGATCTCGCTGCGCTGCGGGTTTTCCAAGCAGGACGTCCTCTCCCGCGCTCTCAAGGCCAAGGAGGGGATGACGCCTCGGGAATACCGCGAGGCCAGCCGCAGGAAGTAAGCGGAGGATGGTCTCCTGCCCCAGCCGCAGGTTGGCATCGGGGCGCACTTTCTGGACGGGTAGATTCGCAAACGCACCGCCTGGCGAGGAATGCGCGCGGGCGGAAGGTCGCAAAGGCGGGTAAATCCTGGCCGCATCCGGACGTTGTAAGGATCGTCGCGGAGGTGCCACTCTCGCAAGCTGTGTCAGCAACAACTATCTTGCAGGCGGGGCCCGCCAGCGCCATGTGCCCGGCGGTCTCTCCGGTGCGGGTTGGAATCATCGGACTCGGTCGGGCCGGTGTGTTTTTTCATTGCCGCCCGCTTGCGGAGAACCCGGGCTACACGCTGGCCGGAGTCCACGACCCCCGGCCCGAGGTGACCCGGCAGATCGCGGAGCAATACGGCTGCCGGGCCTTTCCGACTGCCGCCGACCTCATGGAATCGTCCGACCTCGATCTGGTGGTGATCGCGGCACCGACCGCGTGGCACCACCCGCTGGCGATTCAGGCTCTGAAAACGGGCAAGGACGTGCTGGTGGAAAAGCCCTTTGCATGCAGCGCCGCCGAAGCGGAGGAGATTTTCCAGACGGCGGAGGATGTGGGCCGGCGTGTCGGCGGTTACCACAACCGGCGCTTCGATCCGGATGTCCGTGTCTTGAAGGAGATCTTATCGTCCGGCGAGATCGGCGAAGTGCTCAAGGTGACGATCAATATGCACGCCTACGCCCGGCGGAAGGATTGGCAGACATGGCGCGCCAAAGGCGGTGGAGCCCTCGCCAACTGGGGCGCGCATTCGCTCGACTGGTGCATCCACCTCTTCGGCAGCGAACTCCGATGCACGCACTCGTCGCTGATCCAAGCGCTCAATCCCGGCGATGCGGAAGACAGTTTTTACCTCTTGCTCGAGACGCCCGAGGGCACGCTGATCCAGGTCGAATACCTCAACTTCGCGGCCTGCCCGCTCCCCCGTTGGCACGTGGTCGGACGCTATGGGACGGTGATCTCGGAGGGGGAAGCCTTCCGCGTGCGGTTTTGCGATCCCTCGGGGCTGGTCCCGCTCGAAGCGGAGATGCACGAAGCCTCGGACGGCAACTATTCGGTCTCGGAGGCAGTGGCGTGGACCGAGCGGCTCGTGCCATGGGGCCACTGGGACAACTCCCACCCGTTTTACGACGCCTTCCTGGCTCACCTTCGTCACGACGGCCCCGTCCCGGCGGGCCGGGACGAGATCCTGCTCCAAATGCGCCTGATGGAGCAAATCCGTTCCGGCGAGGTCCGGCGGGTGTGAGGGGAAGCTCACGCGCGTCTGCTGGCCCTTTTTCCTATGCGGCTATTTTGGCCCGGCTTCCCTCAGCATTCGCCTGTAGGCGGTAGGGCTCATGCCCAGCTCCCTCGAGAAAATGCTGTTGAGCACTTTCGAGTCGGAGAAGCCCGCGGCGGCGGCGATTTCGGGCATGGAAAGTTTTGTTTCGGAGAGGAGGCGTTTGGCGTGGCCGAGGCGGACGCGGACGATTTCCTGCTTCGGGGTGCGTCCCAGCACGCTCATGAAGCGGCGTTCCAGGTAGCGGCGCGAACCGCCGCAGGCTTTGACCACATCCCTCACGTCGATGCCCTCCTGGGCCTGCTGCGAGATGAAGCGGACGGCCTTCGCCACAATGGGGACGTTCACGGCGATAACGTCTGAGGAACGGCGCGTGATGATGCCGGACGGAGGCAATCGCAGGGGCGCGGCGGGCGGGGCGCTGCCGGCGAGAAGACGGTCCAGCATGGCCGCGGCTTCGACGCCGATTTTTCGCAGGGGAAGGGAGATGCTGGAAATCGGAACCGGCGACAACTCGCACTCGATCTCGTCGTTGTCGCACCCCAGCAGGGCGACGTCCTCGGGAACGCGTATGCCGAGTCGCTGGCATTCGTTGAGAACGCGGCGCGCATGGTCGTCGTTGCAGGCGAAGATCGCGCACGGCATGGGCAGGGATTGGAGCCACTCCGCGATCTCCGGCACGGGATCCAGAGAGTCTCTGGGCCACTTGCCTTCCCCGAACTCCAGCGAAAACATTTCGAATCCCTTAAGGCGGAGTTCTGACTCAAATCCCTCGCGTCGCTGGTTCGAGTAGACAAACCCTTTGTAGCCGGTGAAGGCAAAGTGGGCGCAATGCTTGGCCATGAAATACCGTGCGGCCATGCGACCGGCCTCGACATTGTCGGGAAGAACCTGCACGGACCACGAACATTCCTTGCGCTCCGAGAAGTTGACAAACGGAATGCCGTCTTTCTTCATGCGGTCCAAAAACCGCCCGGGCAAGGCCATCCCCAGAACCCCCGGGAGCTTTGTTCCTTCGGGAAACTTCCAATCCGGACTCCCCACCTCCGGGCCGGTGACAAATTGCCACGGCCGGTTCGCCCGCACATGCTCGAAGACACCGAGCAGGATCTCGCGGCAATAAAATTGCGAGGTCGAGAGGAGTAGGGCAACGGTTGGCTGGACTTTAGAGGAGCGATTCACGGGGAGAACGTTTTGGGTGACACCGGGGCTAGTCGCAAAACACGAAAAAGCGGGGTTGATATGACCCTTGTCACCGAATTTGAGCCGCAAAACAAGACAAATGGAATGCGCTTCGGGCGGTTGAGTTCCATGCATCACGTCATTACATTGTCATCATGAAATCTCCCCGGATCTTCTGCCACAGAGCCCCTGCCTTCAGCCTCGTGGAAGTCGCCATGGCCCTCGGGCTTTTCTCCTTTGCGATGATGGGAATCGTCGGCCTGCTTCCCGTGGCCCTCAACACGCACAACGAGGCCAAACTCGGGACGGTGTTGTCCCAGATCAAGCAACGTCTGGCGGCCGAGATCATGCTGACCGACGGGGCCGAGTTGGCCGCTCTCAACAATGCCATGCGCAACTTCGATGGCGAGGGACGTGAGCTGTCGGCTTCCGAGGCCGACAAGGCGATCTATCGCGCAAAAATACAAATCCAGACTTTTCAGGCCCCCGGGTCCTCGGCTGCATCGACTTCGCTCCAGCGCGTCGTCCTCTTCGCCGTGCGGGATCCGAGCACCGGCGGAACCAACCTTGCCTCGGCGAAGGCAAGCGGCTCGATCCTCGTAGCCAAAGCCGAGTCCTCGGCGAATTAGGCGTGACCGTGCCCCGAAAACTGTCTCAAGCAGCCCAGCGCGGCCGGCTTGCCCTGCAGCGCTGGCTGGCCCGCAAACCGGCTGGATCGCGCCGCCCCGGCTTCTCTCTGCTCGAAGCCCTCGTGGCGATGGCCGTGCTCAGCCTGTTCGTGGTGCTCATGGCCCAGGTCACCGACACCTCGTTCAAACTGTGGCGCTCCATGCAGTCGTCGGTCACCATGTTTGAATCGGCGCGCACGGCGTATGATGCCATGACGCGGAGGCTGTCGCAGGCGACGCTCAATACCTACCTCGATTACTACGACCGAAACTGGCTCAGGCGCGACGCCGCCAATGCGGCATCCTTCGTCCCGTCGAAATACGGTCGCGCCAGCGATCTTCAGTTCCTCTCCGGCACGGCGTCCACGATTCTCGGTGGGACCCGGCAAGGCCACGGGGTCTTCTTCTTCGCCCCGCTGGGGTTCACCAACAACGATGCCGCCTACGCCGACCTGCCCCACCTGCTCAACGCGGTCGGCTACTATGTCGAATTCGGCTCGGACCAGGACCTCCGGCCGCCGTTTCTCGCCGCAATCCCTGCCACGCACCGGTTCCGCCTGATCGAGAATATCCTGCCGTCGCAGAAGTTCCCCTTCTATCAAGACTTCACCGACTCGGACGCGACGAACGACGACCGGTGGATTTCGTCGGGCCTCATGGGGGCCGACTCGAGCCGGCATGTCCTTGCCGAAAATGTCATCGCCCTGCTCATCCGCCCGGAGGTCCCCGCGCAGGACGCCAAGTTGCTCGACCTCGCCAATCCGTTCGATCTCACCACCGACTTCACCTACGACTCACGGGCCGGGCGCGGGCTGGGCAGTCCGATCGATATTCAATTCGCCCAGCTTCCTCCGCTTGTCCGCGTCGTGATGGTGGCGGTTGACGAGAAAAGTGCACGGCGACTGACGAACGGAACGACCCCGCCTGACGAGTTCACGCTACGGCCGACATGGTTCACCGATCCGGCCAAGCTCGACGCCGATCTGAAAAGCCTTTCGGACCAACTCTCCGCCGCCGGTGTCCAATTCCGGATCTTCAACCAGGTCATCGCCCTGCGCGGCGCGAAATTTTCAGCGCAGAAGGAAAAGTGATATGAAAAGTGTAGCAGGCAAAGTGCGCGGCGGGCGGCGGCTGCGGCGACTCGATCCAAAACGACACGGCTCTGCGCTGCTGATCGCGCTGACGTTTCTCGTGCTCCTCTCGGCTGTGGTGCTGGCGCTCTTCGCCACAGCGCGCACCGACCGCCAGAATGCCGCCGCGTTCAGCAGCGGACAGGAGACCCTCATGCTCGGGGATGCGACCGTCAATCTCGTCCAGGGACAGATCCGGGACGCCACGATCCAGCCCCGGGTCGCCTGGGCCTCCCAGCCGGGGATGGTCCGGACCTTCGACACCTCGGGAAAGGCCACGGCCTACAAGCTTTACTCCTCCGATGCCATGGTCGTCTCCGGCTTTGACAAGTCGGCAATGGTTGCCGAGTCCACGGCGATGGCATCATGGAATGCCGGAGCGGCCGATGCGTCCTACAACGCCTTGTGGAGCGACCTCAACGCGCCCGCCATCGTCAAGCGCCCCGATCCGGCGGACGAGACGAGAACGATCGCCGTTCCCGTGTTTCCCATCGCCGCCCCGGCGGCCATCGGGGCCGTCGAGGGATTTTCGGCCAAGGATCCGGTTACGGGAAATGCTCTCACCAGCAGTGCGACACGCCTGCCCATGCCGGTGAAATGGATCTATGTCCTCCGCGACGGGCAGATGGTCGCCCCCAGCGGCGGCGGCGCGAAGACGGCGACCTTTGCCGGCCCGATCGTCCCGACCTCAGCGAACCCCATCGTCGGTCGCATTGCCTTCTGGACGGACGACGATACGTGCAAGCTCAACATCAATACGGCAAGCGAGGGAACGTTCTGGGACACGCCGCGGGCGAACACCTTCTCCGAGCAGCGCCTCGGGCTTTCGCTCCCCGTGCAGGGTGAGTTTAACCGTCTTGCCGGCCACCCTGCAGGCACCAGCCTCAGCCCGGTCTTCGGCACCCTCATCCCCCCGCCGGGCGCGCCGCTTTTCTTGCAGAACAATTTTACCGCATCGCTCTCGGGCGCGCGCAACGCGACCTACCAGCGTGCGCTCGACTACTTCAAGCTCACGCCGCGCGTGAACGGCACCGCCAGCGACGGATCCTCGCAGCTCGGCTTGAAACAAACCGCCAGAGCGGCGACGGTCAATGCCGGCGTGTGGCCGGCGGGCGATCTCACGCCGAACGGATCCGCATCGGTGGTAACCCCCGATACCGACCGGCTCTATGCGACGTCGGATGAGCTTCTCTTCAGCCCCGATCGCACCCTTAACAATCCGGCCCTTAATGCTTCCGAGATTTCCAAACGCGATTTTTTCATCACCGCCCAGAGCCGTGCCCCGGAGACAACGCTTTTCGGGACGCCGCGGATCAGCCTGTGGCCCCTTAACACCACGGATGCAGCCGGCAAGAAGGACCGCACGATCAAGGATCGCCTGATTGCGTTTTGCTCGACGCTTGGCGGAAAGAACTACTTCTTCGACCGCGAGGTAGGCGATGGCTATGCCTCGGGCAACCCGGGCAGCGCGGTCAGCGCAACGGCGGATGCCGACAGACCGCGCAACAACCAACTGATCGGATATCTGCAAAAGCTCGTGGCCAGCACAGTTCCCGGGTTTGGCTCGAGCTTCACCTCCAAATGGGGCGGTGCATCGGGCGCGAACAAAGTGCTCGCACAGGCTTTTGATACCATTCGGACGCCCAATGTGGATTACGTGGACTCAGCGCCGGGGCCCGGACCGGCGAGCGGTGACCGGACGGTCTACCGGTTCGGGGCCAGGGCCACGAACCCCCGAGGAGTCGCCTGGGGAAATCCCCCCGGTGGCGGAGCGATGACACCCATCGATTATTCAGGCAGGGCGCGTGGCTTCGTGACGCCCGCGAAAATCTCCGGCGCAAACGGAGCCGGACGGTCCCTGACCTTTTCGCAGTTCGTCATCGTTATCATGCCGTGCAAAATCAGGAACACCTACGGCAACGTTACTCTGAGCAACAATACCACATGGACGGGGACGGAAGAAAGCAACGGCATTACCGTGACCTACAACCCCGCGCTGCCGTCCGGAGCGACCCTTTCTGCCAGCGCCAAACCCAATTCCCAAGAGACTCTTGAAGTCAGAGCCTTCCTTTTAGCCCAGCCATTCAATCCAACGCCCGGCGGGGCCAACGTCGCCCCGAGCCTTCAAATGGAGGTCAGCGGGAACCTTAATATCAACGGGGTGAATCTCGGCACCGGCACCTCGCGCTTCGGAGCGATGCCGGCGGAGCAGAACTACGCCATGCAGACCGGGTCGCTGAACAATCCGCAGTATCTGTTTTACATCTGCGGGGCGGATGTCGGGTCCGGCAGTGATGACAGACAGAATATTCTAACAAAGCTTCCAGCGCCGGCCGCTGGCGATGCCGGAATGCCCGCGGTGAAGGGCACGCTCAACGCTATCGATCAATATTATCCTTATGTCACCCCGGCCATTCCTGTCGTCGGCGGAACGATCACTTTCGGCGGTGGCACATTAACCGTCACCCTCAAGGACCGCGGGGGCACGGACACGCTGCAAACCTTCTCGGTTGATTTCCCGGCTGCGGGCACGCTTCCGGCCCCCCAGCTTGTCTCTTCGACGGCCAATCAATTTGCTCCCGTTCGCAAGATTCTTACCGGCCCTTGGGATAATGCCGGCGGATCGTTTCACGATCCGGCCTCAGCTACAAATGAACCCAACCTTCAATACGGCAACTATTTGTCCCTCTGGAAGCGGATGCGGCTTAAAGGTGACGAGAACCGCTTTCAGGAGGGAATTGTTCGTGCGGGTGACATCGCCCTCGCCGTTCAAGCCAACCCGGAAGCGCCTGTGGGCGGTGATCTCCGCCTGCTCGCCTTGGAGCAAAACATTCCTTCATCGTGGTTTGTTCCCGCACCGGGTTATCCGAGTTCGGCAACGCCGTCCGCTTACTCGGCAAATGCTGGCGGGACTATTACTCCCTCGGCAGCAAACCTCGCAGGCCGGCTCACCGCGTTGCTGCGCAACGACGGTTCCAATTTGACCCAATACGGTCTGACTAGCCAATTTTTTGGAAAATTGGTTGGCTCGGCAGTGAACCCGCTCACGACATCGGACATTATGGCGGGGACGACCTTCGCCCAGGGCCTCACGTTCGGCGCTCAGGCTTTTCCTGTAGCGTCTTCGGCGATGACATCCGGTGCCCTGCGCGGGGGGGCTGGATCGGCCTTGGGAGATTGGGGGTCCGGCTTTGGAAACTACAAGGACGGGGCGGTATTCCCACGCCCGGAGGCAGGACTTCAGAACGCAAATATCGGAGGTTTTTTTGCCGACCGACAGCAGCTGGGCTATCTGGTTTCCTCCGGCTCGACCTTCGAGCCGAACCGGATGGTTCCTTCGGCCGGAATCCTCTCGGGGATCCTCACTCCGAATTCCTCCGGAGCACTCCAGCCTTGGCAGACGCTCCTTTTCAATCCGAGACCGGCCGGCGGGAGCAGCCACCCGGGCTTCGCCGATCCTCCCGACCATGCGTTTCTCGACAACTTCTGGATGCCGGTCGTCGAGCCGTATGCGATCAGCGAACCGCTCTCGACCGCGGGCAAGGTCAACCTTAACACCCAGCTTGCCCCGTTCACCCACATCACCCGCGACACGGCCCTGCGCGGGGTGCTCAAGCCTGTCGTGCTCTCCGCGCTGGAGGACGCGTGGGCAAATACCGGTAATACCTACAAGCATGGAAGCTGGCAGCAGAGCATCTCCGGCATCGTGCGCAACAGCCTGAATCTCGACGAGGCCACCGGGTCGGGCACGATGGCAGCCCACGCCAAAAAGTTTGACGCCGGCGACATCTACCGCGTCGCCACGGAAGTCAGCACGATCGATTTGGTCCCGGACGGGCAAACGCTCGATGGCCTCGGTTCGTGGTGGAATAACCGCCGGCTGACATCCGACACGCTCCGCGAGCAACCCTACACGGCGCTGCTCTCCCGCGTGACGACGAAATCGAATACCTACACCGTCCACTATCGCGTTCAGGCTCTCCGTCAGGTATCACGAGCCGGACAAAACTGGACGGAGTGGAACGAGGGGCGGGATCAAGTGACAGGCGAACTCCGGGGATCGACGACCATCGAGCGTTTCCTTGACCCGAATGCCACGATCCCGGATTACACGCAGGTGAACCTCTCGGGAACCTACGAACCGATTGACAAATTCTACCGCTGGCGGGTGCTCTCCCAAAAGCAATTTGCGCCATGAAGCCGACCGAACAACAAAAGCCAGCAACCAAGGGTGGGGGACCTGTTGCCACGCCCCGGTCTTCCGTCTCCGCTTTTTCTTTGATCGAACTCCTGGTTGTCATGACGATCATGATAGCTCTCGCCACGTTGACCCTTCCCGCGATGCGAGGCATTAGCGGCGGGTCCAACCTGACGGGTGCAACTGAAGAACTCTCCGGCGTCGTCAACCTCGCGCGCCAGCGAGCCAGCACCTTCAACCGCCAGGTGGCGATCCGGTTTTGGAGAGATGGGGAAAATTACCGGTCCTACCAAATCTGGGAGCAGAGGGATTCGGCCGACACGAATTCATGGGTTCCTGCCGAACGTGAGCGCAAATTGCCGCAGGGCATTCTGATAACGAATCACGCCACCTATTCCTCTCTTCTCGCGCGTGCCGGCAACACGGGAACGTCTGCGAACGGCCGGGCCTATGCGGATGCGCTCATCACGCCGGCCGGAACGTTGGTGGCGTCTCCGGAGCAGACTGCCGTTACGCTGGTGCCGGAGTTCGGGCCATCGGGAGACGGAATGGTCCCGGGGCTGCCGGTAAATTTTGGAACGGTCGTGATCGAGCCGGCCAATACGATTCCGAGGATCTACCGACCGCAGAATTAGGCGCCACGCCCGCCCGCGTTCCATGCGCCAGATTTTTCCGCTCCTCCTCCTCGCCATCGCCGCCTGCGCCGCTCTTGCGCAGGAACCTGGCTCGCTCCGCCGGGGAAGCTATGCGGTGTTTGCCGGCGAAGGGGAGATTTTATCCCAGGACAACAGAGTCATCCGCCGTGCCTCGGAGGGCGAGGTGGTCCGCATCCGGGCCATGAGCGGCGGATGGGCAGAGATCGGCTCCGCCATCGAAAGCCTCTCCGGAGGCAAAACGAAGCTGGAAAACCTCAAACCCTCCACAGAGGAGGCAAACGCAGCATGGATTACAGCCGGCACTGCGCGGATTGAGGCCGAGAGGAAGAAAGTCGAGAGCCTGGAACGCGCGCCGAGCCCCGACGAGGACGCGGCGCTCGAGTCGGAAGACAATCTACGACCGCCCATCCCCATCGCAGCCATGCCTGCGGACCGACCGGTCGATAGTCCCGTGATGGGCTGGTTCGCGCCGGGCCGAGGCGCGACAATCTCGGGACTCCAGCCCGGCACCGATGGATCTGTCTATATCTCCGGCACGATCGCGCCTCCCTTTCATATGTCCGGCATTCGCGGTTGGCAGAGCGAATCTCCGGATTCCGAAGGTGCCCCGCTGCCGTTCATTGCGCGGCTTGACCCGGACCTTGAAACGATCGCCGACTTTGTCGTCTTCCTGCCCTCTGAGCTGGGGCCCATCGACCAGCTCCGCTTCGATCCCGAGGGTGGCGTTTGGGCGGCGGCGCGGGGTGCGGGCGATGCGGTCGCGGGTGCCGAAGCCGGCCAGAGCGATCGATTTCTTATCCGCTTTTCAAGGGACCTGCGCGCCGTCGAGCGAGTCCTGCCGATCAGCCACAAAGTGAAAGGTTTCGCTCTCGATTCACGAAACCGTCCCGTCGTCCTTCGCGGTTCTTCCGGTCGCTCCGGCGGCGGGCTGCTTGTGCGCTACTTCACGCAAGGAAGGTTTGAGCGCGCATGGCCGGAGGCGCCGGACGGTCTGGCCCGGAGGCTTGTTCTGGACTTTTCCTCGCCGGCACTCGCCAATGGCCCGTTCGCCATCTGGGCGAATCGGGCGGACGTTTTTCCGGATTTCCCGACACCGCTCGCCCCCTGGGGCTCTCCTGCAAACGCTGGCAAACCGGTGACCTGGACCCATGCGCCAAACGGCCTCAACCCGATTCGCGGCGCGGACCTCAAGCCCGAAGTCCTCGCCATCGATCGTGAAGACTGTGTGCTGGTCGCCGGCACGATTCCCTTCAACATGGGCAACCCCGACTTCGACCCCTTCCTGCTGCGCTTCTCTCCGACCGGAAAACTTCTCTGGGCGAACTGCTTTCTGGGCGGCCTTCTAAGCGAGCCCGACCAGAAGGCGCAGGCTCTGGCGGTCGATCCCTCCAACGGTGACATTCTTGTGTCTTATTGGCAGCATGGGAACAACGTGCAAACCCTCTTGCTCGATCCCCGGGGGTGGATGTCGAAATTCACAGGCAACTCTGGAAACCTCAAGATCAGCTGGATCGGGCGCATCGATGCCGCAACCGGGGTTTTGAAAAACTCGACCTACCTCCATGCCACCCTGCCGGAGTCGGCAAATACAGATTGGCCCGACCTTAACAGCTCCGCGATCTCCGACATGAGCATCGATGTCAGCGGCCGCGTCTACATCGCCGGAGAAACCGCCACCGCTTTCCCGACCACCGACGGCGCGTTCCTGAAAGACATCAACGAGCGTGGACTCCATCCGATGTTTGCCGTGCTCCGCCCCGATCTGAGCGGCCCGGTCTATAGCACCTACCTCAGTTCCGGCATCGGGGCCGTTCATCACCTCGTCCTGCTGCCCGGCGCTGTCGTGCTCGCGGGCACGCACGAAACTGTTGGCCCGGCTCTTCCTGTCCGCGGCTCCCGCAAATTTCTTTCCGACAAACCTCCGAGGGATACGAAAGAGGGCGCCTTCCTCGCCATCCTTCCTCTCCCGAAGGAATAAGCGCCACGGCGCATCGTTCGGGGATCGCCGCCTGTGCGCAAAAGCGGATAAATTCCGACCGTTTGTCGCGGTCGATGTTTCTTTTGCCGGGTGTAGGTTTGGCCGACTTCCCCCGACATGCCGTTATCTGTTCCATATCGCGAGGTGCATCCGCCATCCGGGAAGGCTTGGATCAAGTCCTTCCGCCACATCGTGCCGGGCGCGATTTTTTTCATTCTCGTTGCCTGCAAACCCGTCGCTCCTCGCCCGGCCCCGGCCGTCCCGGCAGAGAGCCCCACGGCGGCCGCCGCAGAACCGGAAAAGCCCGCAGCGCAACCAGAGCGCCTGCATGTCGTCTCGGTGGCTACGCCGATGGGGCCGGACAAGCGGTCCGCGCCGGGTGCAAAGATGGTTCCGGTGGAGGAGGAGAAAACTCTTTTGGTTCCTCCGACGGTCGCCGCATTTCAGGATTGGCTCGCACGCTATAAGGCCGGCAGCGCCTCGGAGCGCAAGGATCTCGAGTCCGAAGGAAAAAATCTCGCAGCCGCGCGGCTGGCCGCCATGTCGGCCATGCTGGCATCCGATCCTGAGGCGGCGATCCTACTGACACCCACGCCGGTCGAGCGCGAGATGTTGCCTGCCGGAGTGCGTGACAGCCTTGAACAGATCGTGAGTGGCGAGGGCTTTTATGGCGTCAAGGCGGTGTGCAATCACGAGCCGGGCGTCGACCATGCCGCGGCCTGTCGTATCGAACATGAGGTCTTCCTCGAAGGGGTTTCCTATCGCGCTTCGATTTATGGCCGCCGAACACAGCGACTGACCGAGGAGTCGGCGTCGATCTATGGTGTCGCAAGGGATGGCGTGCTCGCCTTGCACCAGGACGACGTCGTTGTCCTTCCCGCCGGCGCGGTGAATGCAATGGCACCCTCCGACCAGCTCGCTCTGATCCATCGGGGAAAAACCACCCTCGTCCCTGCTGCCGACCTTGCGGCCCGTGTCCAGTCCCTCCTGCTGCCATGAACCTTAGAATATCCGGTGCCGTAGCCGCGCTGCTTCTCGCGTCGGGGGGACTTTTTGCGCAACTGACCTTCGATCCGGCGAACCCGCCGACGTCAGCGAGCCCACCGACCGAGATTTACAACGAATACACCGGCACCTTCAGCCATCAAAAAGGCCCGAAAACCGTGCTGGTTTT
>CAZSMN010000033.1:0-18007 GCA_964607615.1 uncultured Chthoniobacterales bacterium
CGGAATGTTCGTGGATCCTGCGGAGCTGAATTTCTCGCTGAAGGCCGACGCGTCGATCTTCACGGAGATCCCGACGTTCCAGAACATCCCGGTCGCGAAGATCGGCATCTACCCCGACTTCTACCGCCCCATCGTTCCGCCCCGCGACATGGAGCTGCTCCGCACGGGGAGCACGGATCGTGGATTCGACTCTCAGACGGATGTCGATGCCTCCAACAAGAAGAACTGAGATGAGGGGACCCATTGCCTTCAATGCGCACCATGCGCCCGTCGGAGCCTTCGCGTCCTTCACTCTGGGATTTCCCGGTGCGAAGGGCGGCCTCGGACTGGAGCTGGGCGGACCCGCAAACGAAAGTGTCTTCATCGGCCTTGAAAAGCGTGATGGTGACGGATACGACGCGTTGCCGTTCTTCGCCAGCAGTGCCGATTCGGCGAAGCGCTACGATGTCAGCGCCGATGCCCCGCTCCGGCAGGGAAAGGTCGGGCCTTTCGAGGACAAGGCGATCACGCGCGAGTTCGGTCCCGGCAGCGATGTCTGGAAGGCCGGGGATCTAACGTTCGCCATCTACTCGGCACCAAAGTCGGTGCCCGATCCGGCAACTGCCAGCCGGTCGGAGCTCATGCAGGCGCTCGTGCCGGCGGTCTTTGCGGAGATCACGGTCGACAACGTGCGCGGCGCCCGTTCGCGCAAGGTGTTCTTCGGCTACGAGGGCTCGAATCCGTTCTTCAATACCCGCCGGTTGGATGATGTTTCGCGCGTCAAGTTCACCGGGGTGGGGCAGGGACCGGTGACGGCGATTGTGAGCATGTCGCCGGGCGTTTTCTCCGGCATGGGTTTCACGCTCGATCAGGTGCTCGAACCCGACTTTGTCGAGAACCGTGCCTTTGGGCTCGGGGGCGTGGGTGCGCTGATGGCCGAGGTGCCGGCAGGCAAAAAGCAAAGCTTTCAGTTTGCCATTTGCTTCTATCGTGACGGCGTGGTCACGAGCGGGATGGCCACAAAGTATTATTACACGCGACTCTTCCCCTCGATCGAGCATGTGGCCTCCTACGCGCTCTCGCATTTCCGCGAGCAAAAGGCGCTGGCGCAGAAAGCAGATTTGCGGCTCTCCCGCTCGAAGCTTAGTCCGGAGCAGAAATTTCAAATCGCCCACGCATTGCGGAGCTACTACGGTGCAACGGAATTTCTTATCACGGAGGACGGCCGGCCCTTCTGGACGGTCAACGAAGGAGAGTACCGCATGCTCAACACTTTCGACCTCACTGTTGACCATCTCTTCTTCGAGCTCGATCGCAATCCGTGGGTTGTTCGAAACCAGCTCGATTGGTTCGTGCGGCGCTACAGCTATCGCGACAAGGTCCGCCTGCCGGGAAGTGCGAAGGATTACCCGGGCGGCATCAGCTTTGCGCACGACATGGGTATCGGGAACTGTCTCTCGCGTCCGGGGTTTTCTTCGTACGAAAAGTTCGGCCTCAGCGGCTGCTTCTCTCACATGACGCACGAGCAGCTCGTGAACTGGGTCTGCTGTGCCACGAGCTACGTCCGCCAGACCGGCGATACGCGTTGGCTCAAGGCAAACATCCGAACCGTCCGTCAGTGCCTCACCAGCCTCGTGAACCGGGATCACCCTGATCCGGCGAATCGCGACGGCGTGATGAGCGCGGATTCCTCGCGGTGCCTGGGCGGTGCGGAGATCACAACCTACGACAGCCTTGATGTGTCACTGGGGCAGGCGCGGAACAACCTGTATCTGGCAGTGAAAACCTGGGCAGCCTACGTGGGTCTCCGCGAGCTGCTGGCCGACGACGCGAAGGCGGCGGCCCTAGCTTCCCGGCAGGCCGTTCTTTGTGCGAAGACGATTTGTGCGCACATGCGCAGCGACGGCTTTATTCCCGCCGTGATGGGCGAAGGTAACGCTTCGCGGATCATCCCGGCGATCGAGGGGCTTGTCTTTCCGGTGGTCTGGGGGATCAAAAAGATCCTCTCTCCGCGGGGAGAGTTCGCGGCGTTGAGAGAGACGCTCTCGCGGCACCTGGCAACCGTTCTGCGTCCCGGCACGTGCCGGTTCCCCGACGGGGGATGGAAGCTTAGTTCCACCAACGATAATTCGTGGCTTAGCAAGATCTACCTTTGCCAGCATGTGGCGCGCGAGGTCTTCGGCCTGGGTCCGGATCGCACGGCGGATGCAGCCCATTGCGGTTGGCTGCTCGACCCGGAGAATGCGTATTTCGCCTGGAGCGACCAGATGGTCGCCGGCAAAGCACGTGGCAGCAAATACTACCCGCGCGGGGTCACCGCGTGGCTCTGGCTTTCGGAAAAAGCGAAATGAAAACCTACCCCTGGATTCCCGACAACGGAGACGGCACCTATTCGAACCCCGTGCTGCACGCGGATTACTCGGATCCCGACGTGATCCGTCACGGAGAGGATTTCTGGATGGTGGCTTCGAGCTTTAATTGCACGCCCGGGCTTCCGATTCTGCATTCCAAGGACCTCGTGAACTGGCGTCTCGTGAACCACGCGATCCGCCAGGTGCCGCACCCGAGTTATTCGGCCGTTCGCGGCGGTTGCGGGGTCTGGGCGCCGGCGATCCGCTTTCATGCCGGCAAGTTCTGGATCTTTTTCCCGATGCCGGACGAGGGGATCTACGTGACGACGGCGGAGGATCCCGCTGGAGAATGGACAGAGCCGTGGTGCTTGCAGGAGGCGAAGGGATGGATCGATCCGTGTCCGTTCTGGGACGATGACGGCACGGCCTACCTTGCGCATGCCTATGCCATGTCCCGTTCGGGTTTGAAAGAGCGCATCCACCTCCGCCCGATGTCGCCCGACGGCCGGCAGCTTCTTGGCGAGGGACGCGAGCTGTTCCATACGCCGCATCACCTTTATCTCGAGGGTCCGAAGGTTCACAAGATGAACGGGTGGTATTACATCCTCTGCCCCGGCGGCGGCGTGCCGACGGGGTGGCAGGTGGTCTTCCGCTCGCGCAAGCTTGAGGGACCTTATGAAGAGAAGGTCGTCCTCGAACAGGGCGACACGGCTGTGAACGGCCCGCACCAGGGAGCGCTGGTCGATCTTCCGGACGGATCCTGGTGGTTCCTGCACTTTCAGGACTGCGGTCCTTTCGGACGCATTGTGCATTTGCAGCCGGTTCGCTGGGAGGATGGATGGCCCCTGATGGGAGAGGAGAAGAAGGGTGTTCACCAACCTGTCCCACGTTGGAAAAAGCCGATCGACGGATTTCCTGTCGAGGTTCCTGCAACTTCGGATGATTTCTCACGTCCACGGCTCGGACTCCAGTGGCAATGGCATGCAAACCACCTGCCGTCATGGTATTCGTTGACCGAGCGTCCGGGGCATCTCCGCTTCTTTGCCGGACATTCAGTGGAGCCGGATGTCTCGAAGTATCCGCGTTTCCTTGGCCAGAAGTTTCCCTCCCGCGGATTCCGTGCCGAAGTCCACGTCGATGGTGGCGGCTTCAAGGAAGGTTCCATCGCAGGACTCGCTGTGACAAGCGGCGCAGGCTCGCACTTCATCGCGTTGCGCGAGGCATCAGGCGGGTCAGAAATTGTGCTCGGCACCCCGGAGGGCCTGACCGTGCTGGAAAAGAATGCTTCAAGGAACGCGGTCTTCTCCGTGAACGTCCGTGCGGATGGCGCGTTCTCTTTCCGCTATCGCGTTGTGGAGCATCCGGGTGAGGGGGAGAAGGAGGTGCCCGGGACGTTTCAAGCGAAGGAAGGCGGATGGATTGGAGCCAAGGTCGGCCTTTTTCATCGCTCGAATCTCAGGCCGGATGGCTATGCGGATTTCGAGGGTTTTGTCTTCTCCAAGCCTGACTGAGCTCTCTCCTTTCGTGCGCGTTCCGGTTCTCCCCTCCGTCCTTATCGCGCTGGCCCTTTGCGCGGTGTCGCTCAAGGCCGGCGATTTGCCTGCGCAGGTGGATGCCCTCCCTGTCAGCACGGGTCCGGAGCGGCTTAAGAAAGCCGTCCTCGTTGCGGCTTTGGAGCAATCGCGAACGCTGCCGGTTGCGGAATCGGAGGTTCGTTCCGCGCTGGCAGCCGCTCCGGAGTCCTTCGGCGCCCCGGGCGCCGCCGGGCATCTCATGGTTTTGCGGCCACCTCGGTCGGTGGAAGAGAACCCCTACTTCGCCCGTCTTGTTGCCGGGGCGAAAAATGCGCTCTCGAGGCCGGATGCGGTGTGGCCTCGCGCGGTCTCCGGCGGCACACTGTTCGCTGGGCTTGATGACCCCGAATACGACCCGCGTCGCACCGCGGCTCGGATGGAGGCTTATCTTTGGCTATTTGCAAATCCAGCGAGTCCGCTGAAGGGGGATTCCGAAGTGCTGGCGCGGTTCCTTCGCCGCGCTCACACGTATGTTTCGGCGATCCTTACCGAGGAGAACAAGGCGGGTAAGAACATCTACGATGACTTCGCGCTGGTGCCTGCGGCGACGGCGCTCCGCGAGTTTGCCTCGCTCTATCCGTCTTTGTTGCTTCCTTCGCAACGTGCCGCCTGGGCGCGTGCGATGCGCGTTGCGGGTTACAAGGTGATGGAGCATTCGGACCGTCAGTTGAAAGAGCATCCGAGGGGATATGCCAACATCGATGCGGCCATCTCGATCGAGCTTCTGAATTTCGGGCTCGCGTTGAATGACCACGCCATGCTCGCCCGCTCGCGCGAGATGATGTCCCGCGTCGCCGATGACCTTTTGCCGGACGGTGGATTCCACTACATCTGGAACCAGAATGAGTCCTCCGGTTACCACGATGTCGTCTGCCAATTCATCGCGCGTGCGTACGAGATCACCGGCGAGGAACAGTATCTGGAAATGCTCCGCCGCGCGGAATGGTATGGCCCGGTAAGCAACGGACGGCTCTCGGAATACTGGACGGCGCCCTCGTGGAAACACACGTGGAACAGTGCACTGAAGGGCATCGTCGGTGGTGAGTTTGTCGTTGGAGCGACCGGTAATCCGTATGTCAACGGAATGCAGATCCGTCCCGATCCTTCGAATTTGCGCAACTGGGAGTATTCGCGGCCCGAACTGCCATGGTTCCAGAGCGGACTTGGTTCAAAAGCTTTGCCGGATGAGGTGACCTACCCGGACAGAAATATCGATGGTCCGCGCGCCTGGTACGGGCGCTTCAGTTACGCCGCCACGCTACGTGATCTCCCGGTCGATGAGCCGGGGCACGCAACGCTCATGGGGGCGCTTACCACGACCGCAGAGCATCAGATCCAGGCGTTCCTGATGGGCGTCTATCCTCGCGTCCGACTCGGAGATGATCCCGGGAATCCGAGGTCATGGGCCTGGTTGACCTCGGGGATGACGAGTTCGAGGGTGGTGGCCCGGCACCTCAGTGTCTTCCGTGCGTCTTACGAGCTGGTCACCTTCAATAGCGCCCGAGTGGGAACCGCCAGCGGATGGCGTGCCGAACAGGTTTGGCTTGGGTTATCCGACCGGATCATCGGCCAGATCAAGGTGATCCGCGGACCCGAGGCCAAACCGGCACTGGACGTTCAGGGAATTGTTCGTCTTGGCACGGGTGGCACGGTGAATGGAGTGCCTCAGACGCTCCGCGAGATCGGCCCCGACACGTGGCAATACGGGGAGTTTGTCGTCCGGATCTGGCAGCAGACGTTTGCCACGGTCGAGCCGGTCGTGGTTCCGTTCCGCCTGCCTAAATTTCCGGTGACGGAGATTACGCTCAAGGCGACCCTGCCGACCGATGGAGCATCCTTTCTTGTGGAGATACGTCCCTCGTGGTCGGAACCTGCCGTGCAAGTTGCAGCGTTGCCGGATGGGATGGAGGGGTTTCAGGTCGCGCTGGGAGCGAAGCATTTCACGGTTTTCTCGAACCCTTCATCCTCTGCGATTCCGCTGACGCTTGCGGCGCCGACGCTTTTCGTTTCGGGTCGGGAGAAACCTTTAAAGCCCGCCCCGGCCTCTTTTGAACTCCCGGCCGGAGGCTGTGCGGTGATCCTCGACAGCCCGGAGACAAGGGATCACGAGGCCGGCGTGCAGTCGTTCCGCGATCTGGTGTCCCAATGAAAGCTTCTGCCTTTGTCTCCATTCTCTTGGTGGCGGGCTTTGGGGAATTGACCGATGCAGAGGAACCGTTGACACCCCCACCGCAGGGCGAGGGCCGTCCTTATACGCGAACTGCAATGGCGGTCGCCCTTGATCGGATCCGCGGGGGCATTGCGGTGTTTCCGGGAAGCCGCTACGCCTATGTCCACGGCGTCCGCGTGCGCATCAACGGCCGGGATGTGCTCCGCGGCGAGGCGTTCGAAGACAAAGGTGTCCTCTGGGTGCCTGAGACGTTTGGTCCGTTGATTGCGAAGCCGGTTGCCGCCGTTTCGCCGGTTCCCTCCGATCTCGCTGCCATTGCCGACCGTTGGGTTTATGCGCCATCGGATTTCAAGACCCGCGATGTTCGTGTGCCTCCGGGAATCGCTTCGAGGACAATCGGCGACGGGACGTATGTCGATCTTCACGAAATAGCGAAAGTAGCGGGCCTTCCCGTGAAGCGCTACGTGTCGGGGCTTTGTTTCGTCGGTGAGAATGCGCCGGAGATTCCCGAGGGGCCTGCCATGGACGCGGTGATCTCGATGTTCGACACGCCGGAGAAATTTGCCGATCCCGACATTGCGCGGCGCAACATTCCGATACTGACGCGGCAGGGGCCGTGGACCGAGCATGTCCGCGCGACGCCGGAGCAGTTGGCACTCCTCCGCGGGCCTGTCACTGATTGGCAGGGCGTCCCCGCGAAGGACTACGATTCCGACGGAATCAACGAAACGCTCTTTGGATCGAAGGTGCCGGAGCCCGGCATCTACCCGCGCTTGCTCTTCAGTGAGGCCGATCTTCCAGGGATTGCCCGGCGGGTGCGGTCCACGGTGATCGGACAGATTGCCCTCATCGAGATGGAACATCTCTTCCGTAAGACGTGGTGGGATCCCTCGAAAAGCGATGGCATGGTCTTTGAAAAGCTGGCGAGCGGTTCACTGAAGGGACTGGAGTGGGATATGCCGGCAGGCAGGCTGCTGAACGAGGTGCCGCATATCTTCAAGGGTCAGCAGCCGGGGATCTACAATTCCCATGTGGCCTATGTGCCGGAGTGCCTCACATCCATGGCGCTCTACTGCCTGCTGACCGGCGATGACGCGCTCGGCAAAAAGGTCGCGACGGCGGTAGCAAATTACTACCGGCTCCGCGAGCCGCTGCTCGATGAGTGGCTTCAGATCAGCGATTCGGAGTTCGGGTCCTCGTTGAAACAACCCGACGGCACGCTGATGGCCCTCAACGGTTGCGGCGCGCGTACGCACTGGCGGAATACTCACGGCCTCATGGGCCACATGAACCTCGGCCTCTCGCTCGACTTCGCCGGAAAGTGGATGACGACGGAGCAGAAGGATGCCATGCGCCGGATCATTGCCAAATCAACCTACGGGCGCCGTTCGCACGGTCAGGACGGCCCGGTGCGATTCCGCGATGTGAATTGGATGACCTGGGATCTCACGCATTTTCTCGCGGTGGCAGCCATCGAAGGGCTCGAGGGATGCGATCCCGAGGCGTACGCCTCCGGCCGCGAGAGCATCCGTGCCTTCTGCGACTGGGGCATCGACCGTGACGGGGTCATTTTTGAGAGCAATGGAAAATCCGGAGGCGGCCTGCAGTTTCAGTTGCTCTCGATGGTGGTTGCCGCACGTCGGGGCGAGAACCTCTTTGCCCATCCGCACTGGCGCGCGTTGCTGGAAGGTCAGGTGCAGATGACATCGCCGACCGGCCGGGTGATTCCCAACAGCGGCACGGTCTTTGTCCCTTACAGCCGCGCCGGAATTTCGCTGAGCTTCGCAAGGCAGCTCAAGAGCTTTTATCCCGGGAGTAGACTTCCGGATTACCTCATCACCGCCGCACGTTCGGCTCCCGGAGCCGAGATGGATGCGGACACGCCCGGCTTTGATGCAGAGGCCTACCGCCGCGCCGTGGCGGGAAAAGAACGTCTGCGCTTGCCGGGCATCACGTATCCCGGTCTTTCCCGTGCGGTTCTCTACGATGCCGATGTGGTGCCGACCACCCGTGAGGATCTCGGGCTGCCGCTTGATTTCGATGCGCCGGTGCATGGCGTCTTCTCCGCCTATAGCGACCGGTCGCCGGATGCAGCCTGGATGAATGTGATGGTGCGGCCGAATCACTATCTCGGCGCCGGCCATCATCATGCGGATGCCGGCATGTTCCACTTCTCCGCGCTGGGCGTCGATTGGATCACGGAGTCTCCGTTCACGCAGTCCTACTCCGGCAATTTCCACAATCTCGTGCTCGTCGATGGACTCTCCGAGGCGGAGGGAATCGCCGGGATCGTGAACAACGTGGTGAACGGCTACAACGCCGCGGGAAAATACCTTGGCGCGCGGGTGGGCGAGGTCGCGTCTTCGGCTTCGGCGGATCTTACCTACGCCTATTCCTGGCGCTGGAACACCCAGCCGCCACAGGTCTGGTCGGGCGCGATCAGCGGGATGGATTGGGAGATGGACCCGTCTCCGGAGTTGGCAAAAATCTTTGCCGGAACCGAGCGCTACAAGCTCCGCCCGTGGTGGCCGAATTACAATTGCAGCAATTTCATCCCCACGAGCCGCGCACCGTATAATCCGATGGAATACGTCTTCCGCACGGCCGGTCTCGTGCGGGGGAAGCATCCCTACGGATTTGTTTTGGATGACCTGAAGAAGGATTCGTCGACTAGGCTCTATCAGTGGACGGTCATGCTGAATGGCGGAGTCGGGCGCGCCGACGTGCAGGGGCTCCCCCCGAATGCCGTGGCCCTCGCAAGTTCGGGCCGGGAGGCGGATTCCCTTTCCGGAGCCGAAAAGCCGCCGCTTGTTCCCAAAGCGGGCGATCCGCTGCTTCTGGTATATGCCCTCGGCATGGAAGAGAGCGGCGATCCGGGGATTCGACTGATTTCTGTCGAAACGCTGGAAGGCCCGAACAGCAAGAATGGGCAGCCTCAGTTTTGCGACCGTCTGATCGTCAGCCATCGGGCGGAGAATGTCCGCTTCCGCATTTTGCTTCTTCCGGTGCGGGCCGGTCGGGATTTCCCCCGCGTGACGTATGATGCCAGGAACGGGAAGGCGGAAATTTCGTGGCCGGACCAGCGAGACGAGATCGCTTTCCGTGTCGAAGGGGATTTCCGCACGGTTTGGGACCTCCGCCGCATAGCGCCTGCGACGGATTCGGGAGAGTAATCCATCCGCTGCCGGGAGGATCCTTTTTCGCAAAAAGCAACAAAAAGCAACGGAAAGAAAAAACTGGCAAAACCGTGCATATTCGCGATTGTTGGTTCATCCCCTCATGCGACAGCTTTGCCCCTCCTTCTTCCTTGGTGTCCTCGCCACGGCGGCCGCTCTTTTGGTCTCCGGTTGTGCCCGCCCGGTGAACCTTCATGTTTCACCGAAGGGATCGGATGCGGGAGACGGTTCGGCGGAGCGTCCGTTTGCCACACTGGAAAAGGCGCGCGACGCGGCGCGGGCAGTGAAGGGAAAGCCGGTCACGGTGTGGCTGGCCGGAGGTGACTATTTTTTTGAAAAGCCCTTCGTGTTAGAGGCGGCCGATTCGGGCACGGCGTCGGCGCCGGTGGTGTGGCGGGCTGAGGAAAATGCGACTCCGCGTTTGCTGGGCGGCCGCAAGCTATCCGCCGCGGACTTCATGCCGGTCACGAACACGGTGGCCCTGAGCCGCATCGCGCCGGCGGCGCAGGGAAAGGTGGTCGCGCTCGATCTCCGGGCGGCGGGTGTAAAGAACACAAAGCGCTTTCCGGACGTCTTTGGGGACGGTGGAGGCATTGCGTGGCTTTACTGCAACGGCCAGCGGATGCCACTCTCGCGGTTCCCGAACGGGGAGGGCTACATGCGCTTCAAGACCGTTCACAACACGGGTGGCGGACCGCAGGGGAGCTGGAATAATCCGGCTGACAACGTGAAGCTTCCTCCGGGATCTCCCGGCGGCACGTTTGAATACCGCGAGGAGTTTTACGACAAGCACGCCGTGTGGGCGGCGCAGGTTGACCGTGGTGTCTGGCTGAAAGGCTACTGGCGGGTCGCGTGGGAGAATCCCGCCCTGCGTGTCGGCTCGATGGATGTCACAGCCCATACGGTCACGTTTGCCAAGCCGATCAATAACGGAATCGGGAACAAATATACGCGTCCCAAGGGAAACGGCCGCGAGGTTTACTGGGTGATGAACCTGCTCGAGGAGATCGATGAACCCGGCGAGTGGGCGATGGATTTCAAGGATCAGAAGCTCTACTTTTACCCGCCGCGCGACCTCGCCTCGGCGGAGATTCTTCTGCTCGATCAGCCGGAGCCTGTCGTGAGCATCCGGGGAGCTTCCCACATCACGCTTCAAGGACTCACCGTCGAGGCGGCGATGGGCGACGGGATGCGTGTGACGGGCGGCGAGGGGAATCTCATCGCCGGATGCACGGTGAAATGGGTGAACAAATACGCGATCGTTCTCGATGGCGGAAAAAACCACACCGCTCAGAGCAACGACCTCTTTCACCTCGGCGCTGGCGGGATCTGGCTGGGAGGCGGAGATGACAAAGCCACGCCCCGGATCGCGGCCGGACACAAGGCGATCAACAACCACATCCACCACTTCGGGGAAATCGAGCGGGTCTATGCGCCGGGGATCAACAGCGGCTTCACCGGCGGAGGCGGGGGAGGGCACCATGTCGCGGTCGGCATGTATGTCGCCAACAATCTCATTCACGACACCCCGCATGGCGGCGTGCTCTTCGGCAGCATGGACAGCGTTTTCGAGTACAACGAGGTCTTCCGCTACTGCCTCGTCTCGAACGATCTCGGAGCGTTCTACTGCTACGACTACAAGGACCGGAAATTCGGCAACATCACGCTTCGGAACAATCTCATCCACAATTCCGCCATCGGGGATGGCATCTATTTTGACAACGACCATCCGGATATGAAGGTCGTCGGGAATATCGTTTGTCTGAACAGCACCGGAAAGCGAGGCACGGCTTACCTTTTCAAGATCGGCACCATGGGCAAAACCGGAGAATCCCAGGCGTTCGACTGCACGGGAAACATCGCGGTGAATTGCAATACCGGCTTCGAGTTGGTGAGCCTCCTTCCGCATCAGGGCCTCATTCAGGACAATGCGGCGGTCGCTTGCCAGCGGCCTTTCGTGTGGCGTGAGGTGAAGGGCGGCAAGACCGTTGAGACGAAGCCATTCGCGACGGGTGACAACGTCACGCTCAATGCCGATCCCGCGTTCCTGGAAAGGAACGGACTCGACTTCGCACCTGGCAGCCGGTCGCGGCTTTTGAAGGACCTTCCGGCCTTCGCCCATATTCCGGTGAAGAAGATCGGTCTTCAAGTGGATGCCTACCGCAAAACGCTGCCGACCGATGAGGAACTTGACCGCGCATGCAAGGTCACCAGTGCCGGCGAAGGGCTTGATTACGACATTCTGGACCGTCCGAAGTGAAAACTCCCATGGCATCGCGTCATCCATCCCGAGGCTCGATTTCCGTACCGCTCCCGCGGTGCGCGGGATTTCTGCTCGCGCTCGCCGGGATGGGCTTTTCCTTGTCGCCGCTCAACGCGCAGTCCGTCGTCTCAAAGGCGGATAACATAACGCCCCTCGACCAGGCCGCGAGCTGGGTCACGAACCTGCCAGGTGAGCTCGATACCGCTCTGTGGAACGGAACCTACACCAGTGGAACCGTCTCCATTGGCGGAGGCCTCTCCATCGCCCGGATCCAGCTCGCGAGCCCTTCGCAGGCGATCACGATCGCATCCGGTTCGGGCAATCTGACCGTCGGCTCGGGCGGTATTGATCTCTCGGCCTCCACGCAGAACCTGACGATATCCGCTCCGCTTTCGCTCGGTGCGAACCAGACATGGAGCGTCGCCGCCGGGCGTGTCCTTGCGGTCAACGGGGCGGTCTCCGGCGGCGCAAGTGCGCTCACCGTTTCGGGTAACGGTGCGGTGACTCTGGGAGGTAACAACACCTACACCGGCAACACGACCGTGAACACCGGTGCAAACCTCACCATCACCAGCTCCGGCACGGTGAAAGGCAATGCCACGTCCCGTGTTTCGACCGGCAATACCACCGCCAACCTCGTCAATTCGGGAACGATCGCCGGCACGCTCCGGATCGAGCCGGGAAGCGGTCCGGCCAGCCCGAATGCGAACGAGTTTGCGCTCGTCACGACAGGCTTCGCCCAGCTGAGAGGCGGTTCCGCCACCGGGCCCGTCAGCAACGACGGGCAGCTCACGCTCTCGGATTCATCCCAGATCAAAGCCATCGGTCCGATCACCGGCACGGGAGGGCTCGGTGGCATCAATGACAATAACACCTTCGCGGGCGGGAAGACGCTTGTCTTCACAGCCGGGTCGTCACTTTCCTACTACAAGCCGGGCAATGGCGCCAATGCCACGCTCCAAGTCGAGGGCAATGGAACCGTGAGCTTTTCGTATTTCGGCTACAGTTCGACGGCGAACCTCACAACGTATGTGACGACCTTTGACGGTGGGACGTGGAATATCGGAAAGCTGGGCCGCGGAAACACCGGCGCACAGTTTGCCGGCACGGCTCATCTGATCAACGGCGCGAGGGTCAACGTGCAGACGCCGGGATTCGAGCACGGAAACTGGTATATCAGGAACGGTGCGCTGACGTTCAATGGAACAGTCGCCGCAGGCCAGGGGCCGACCTCCCATAACATCGGACTGAATTTCACTGTCGATAGATCCGGCGGCGGAAATGGCACGCTGACTGCGACAGGACTTGTCCTTGCCCTCGGTTCCGCCAATACGGCGGCGGAGAGCAGCTCGCTCACCGTCGGCGAGGGCGGCGCTGTCACGATCGGAGCTTCCGGCCTTACCGTCGGCACCGCCACCAACCATCCCGCGCCTGAGACGAACACGATCCATCTTACCGGCGGAAAGATTCTCGTCGCGGGCACCTTGCAGGCGGCCTCGACGATCGGAGCGAATCAGACCCGGACGTTCCTCTGGAGCGGCGGGCAGCTGTCGGCAGGAACCATCGTTGCCGGTGCGGGTTTCAACGGTGCCAACAGCACGATCAGCTCGGCCGGGCTTCAGCAATCCGCCGGAACGCTTGCCCCCGGTGATATCGGCACGGCCGGCCGGACGGTGATTACGGGAAACTATACGCTCGGTGCGAATGGCACGCTGGCGGTGGACCTCGGTGGCACGACGCAGGCCACGGCGTTCCAGACCGGTCAGTACGACTTTGTTTCGGTCTCCGGAACAGCTTCCGTCGCCGGGCAGCTCGCCGTGCGGGTGCTTGCGGGTTTTTCTCCCAATGCCTCGCAGACGTTCACGATCCTCACCGGCACGGGCGGGCTCTCCGGAGCCTTCTCCAACGTGGCTCAGGGCGCGCGGATCGTTTCGACCGACGGGTTGCACACCTTTGTGGTGAATCGGTCCGGTAACAGCGTGACTCTGGGAAGCTATCTGGCGGTGACGCCGCCGACGATCACGTCGTCGAGTGCGCCTGAGGTCATCGTGGAGGGAGATCACGTGGTGCTTGGTGTCACGGCTGGCAGCCTGGGGCCGGTCACTTACGAATGGCGGCGCAACGGTGAGATCATCGTCGGCGCGGGTTCAAGCTCATTGACCCTTCTCGACTTCACATCGGCGCAGGGTGGAACCTACGAAGTCACTGTCCGCAATGCGGCCGGGACGACGACGCGAAGCTTCGCGGTGCGGACCAACGTCCCGGCGTCCTCGATTCAGCGGGTCGTTGACGTCGGCACTTCAGAGACGTTTACGGCCTCGCCCGGGGCGGCTTCCTACCGATGGATCCTGGATGGCGAGGAGGTGGGCACATCGGAGACCTACGTTTATACGCCGATCCGCCGCGAGGTCGGGCGTCATTGGCTGCGCGTGGTGGAGACGTATTCCGACGGCACCAGCACGACGCGGCATTGGACGGTCGGTGTCCGCATTCCGGCGCCGCCGAATACAACGTTCCTGCACGTTTCGCCCACAGGTTCGGATTCAAACAACGGAAGCGCCGGTGCGCCTTTCCTCACTTTGGAGAAGGCCCGGGATACGATCCGGACAATGTCGTCGCAGCAGAAGGCGGCGGGTGTCACTGTCTATCTGCGCGGGGGTGTGCACCGCCGCACGACGACGTTCACGCTCTCAGCCCAAGACTCCGGCACTGCTTCGGCACCGGTTGTCTATGCGGCCTTTCCCGGAGAGACTCCGGTGCTGACCAGCACGCGCGTGCTGAGCGCTTCGCAGTGGTCGCCGCTGGCCGCATCCGAGCAATTCCGCGTCGCTCCGGGCGTGAACCCTGCAAGGATCTGGGAAGTCAGCGTCGCGGGAAATGCGCGGGCGAATGCTTTTCCTGCGGTCTTCAACGAATGGACGATGTTCAACGCGCTTCGTACGTCGCTCAATGGCGGGCTGTTCGAAGTCTTTGCCAACGGCGAGCGCGTCCGGATCTCCCGCTACCCGAATGACCATCCCACAAATGACCTTCTGACGCCGAATCTTGCGATGAATGGAATCGCAACAGGTGCGGCCGTCGACGGATCCGGCTACCTCAACGGAGCAGGGAACTATACCCTGAGCACGGGGGGCACGGTGGCGGTCGGAGGAGCCTTTCATTACAGCGCTGCGGATGCGTCGCGCGTGGCGCGCTGGGAGAGTGCTCTCACGCGCGGCGGCCTCTGGTTGGCCGGATACTGGCGGGTCCCGTGGCAGCTCAACGGCGTGCGCGTGAGCGTGATCGATCAGGGCAAGAAGGTCATCGGTCTTACCACCAATACCTCCAATGCCAGCGCAGCGTTGGTCTCGAACGGCATCGGCGACAAATACACCCGTCCGGCCGGTTCGAAGAAGGAGCCATGGTGGGTGCTCAACCTGCTGGAGGAAATGGATGTGCCCGGCGAGTGGGCGGTCGATTTCAGCCGTCAGCGCCTCTACTTTCTCATGGGGCGCGATGGATCGCCGAATGATGGCGAGGTCGAAATCTCGGATGCGGGCGGCGCATTTTTCCAATTGAACGGTGCCAGCGACATCCGGCTCGAGAAGCTGACCTTTCAGCGGCATCTCGGCATCTGCGTGCAGATCCTCAATGGAGGCTCGCGCAATCTCGTGGTCGGGTGCCGCTTCGTGCAGGCGGGCAACATGGCCGTGGACATCAATGGGGGCACGGACAATGGCGTGCTTTCGTCGGACTTTGAAAAGCTCGGGTCCGGAGGCGTGATGCTGCGGGGCGGCTCTCTCAATGGCGATGTGCCGGTGCCGGCGAACCACTTCGCGGTCAACAACCGCTTCCGCTCGTTCAGTGAGGTTGTCAGAGTCTACCAGGCTGCGGTGGACGTTGGTTACGGCGGACCGATGGGAAGCTGGGGACTGCCCACCGTCGGCATGAGGGTGGCGCAGAATGATATCCGCACGTCGCCGCATGCCGGCATTCTTTGGAACGGCCACCGGCATGTCATCGAGTACAACGAGGTCTCCGACTTCACCCGCATCTCGAACGATCTGGGCGCAATCTACCGTTTTGGCAGGAATGCCGATTTCCGCACGATCATCCGCTACAACCACCTCTTCGACAGCCCGCTGGGCGAGGGGGTCTACAACGACATGGATCATGTGCGGACGCCGGTTTACGGGAATACGATCAATCTCAAAACGCCGGCCAGCGCGGGGCGCGGCTACGGCTTCTGGAGCGCGACGCACACGACCACGGGCGAGGCGAACGCTTCGCTGCCGATGAGTCTTCAAGTTTACAACAATATCTCGGTCAACGCTCAGGCGGGGTTTGTTTTCCATAGCGCTACCGGCGGCCGGATTGAGAATAACGTTTCCTTCCGCCCCCGGACCGACCATTTCCGCTGGTCGCGCATCACCATCAACACAGGCACCAATACGGCCGTCGTCTCGACATCGAATGCCATCGCCCTCCAGTCGGGCCCGAATATCGGCTATGCGACCGATCCGGGTTTTATTGATTACTCCAATGACGATCTCCGGCTGCGCCCCGATGCCAGTGTGTATCGGGACATGCCGGGCTTCGACGAGGTTCCCCTCGAGCTTGCGGGCAACTACCGCGACGATTTCCGGACGGCCGAAACGCGGGTCTGGACGCCTTTTGTGGCCACCGCCCAGGCGCGGGCCGTTGCCGGCAACACCGCGACGTTCACGGGGGAGCTGGTCTATCCGCAATTCGATCAGAATGCGACGGTGCGGGTCTACTGGGGAATGACGGACGGAGGGACTGATCCCGGCGCGTGGGACCATGTGGCCGACCTTGGACAGGTTGCGTCCGGGACGCTGACCTATACGCCAAGTGATCTGATTCCCGGCACGCGTTACTTTTTCCGGTTCTACGCGGTGAACTCAGCCGGGGAGCATTGGGCGGAGAACTCCAACTCGACCACCACCTTCCCGCTGGAGGCTGTCACGGCGGCAGGCAATGCGTCCTCGAGTTCGGCTGCCACATCTCCGGATCTCGCCTTTGACAACAATCCGGCGACTTTCTGGCAGACGGCGCCGGGAGTGGTTTCTGCCTCGATCGGCTATCAGTTCACCGGTGCGCCGCTGCGGGTTACCCGCTATTCGCTCACCAGCGCTCCGGATAACCCTGCCCGCGATCCGCGCGACTGGCGGTTCGAGGGCTCGATGGATGGTAGCACCTGGGTCGTGCTTGATCAGCGGCAGAACATCTCGTTCACGGCGCGTGGACAGACGCTGGACTTTGGTTTCGTGAATGCCGCCGCATTTCCCTTTTACCGCCTGGTGATCACAGCGAATGCCGGAGATGTTTCGTCGCTGGAACTCGCCGAGCTGAAGTTCTGGTCGCCTGCCGTCTCTGCCGATACGACCGGGCCGGTCATCACGACGCCGGGGAATCTTGTGGTGAGCGGGAACTCGGCCGGTGCCGTGGTGAGCTTCGAAGTGAGCGCGGTCGATGCGGTTTCAGGAACAGCCGTCGCCACGGCGACGCCGGCCTCGGGTTCGTTCTTCCCGGTGGGAAATACCACGGTCTCCGTCACCGCCAGCGATGCGGTGGGCAATACAAGCGCGGCGAATTTCACGGTCACCGTGCAGGCTCCCACTTTGCCTTCGCCTTGGACGATCCAGCAGATCAAACCCTACAGCGGCGTCGCGCCGGGAACGGTGGAGGTCCTTTCGGCGGCTTCCTTCCGGATTGTCGGAGCGGGCGGCGCATCCACCGGCGGAGCCACGGCGGATCTCTGGACAGGAACGAACGATTCGAACACCTACGTCTCGGTGCCGTGGCAGGGAGACGGCACCTTCACCGCAAGGCTTGCGTCGTTCACTTCGACGGACTCCTCGGCCAAGGCGGGAATCATTTTCCGTGAAACAACCAACTCCGGTTCCCGCTACAGTGCGATCTATCTCATCCGCAATAACGGCGGCGCGGTTCTCTTCCAGCATAAAACGGCCACCAACGGCGCAAGCACGAATACGAATTTCTTCAACGGCTCGGTCACCAACCGCGGCATCCCCGAGTGGATCCGGATGGTCCGCGCGGGTGATACCTTCACGCTCTTTTACTCTGAGAACGGAACCACTTGGACCCAGCTCTCATCGCGGACGAACGTGATGAGCGGAGCGTCGCTTAGCGTCGGTTTCGTCGTCGCGCCGCGCACCGGCGGGAGTTCCGCTACGGCGGTGTTTGACAACATTAGCTTCCTCACTCCCCGTCAGAGCTGGCGGCAGACCCACTTCGCCTCCACGGCCAACTCAGGCAACGCGAGCGATAGTGCGGATCCCGACGGCGACGGCTTCAATAACCTCCTGGAGTATGCACTGGGATCCATTCCGACACAGCAGGGATCACGGCCCCAGATGGAGATGTCCACCGTGCAGATCGAGCCCGATCCCGGCACCTTTCTCGAGCTGACCTTTCAGCGCGTCGCCGATCCTCTGCTGACCTATGCGGTCGAGGCGGGGAGTGATCTCACG
>CAZSMN010000034.1:0-2540 GCA_964607615.1 uncultured Chthoniobacterales bacterium
GCCACCATACCCGCCCCATTAGTTATATCAATTACTTATCTGACAGGAGACTAGAGCGGTTTAAAAAATAATGTGGCCGTTGATCTGGGAGCGCCGGAGGTCGCAGGGGTGCGGCGGCGGCGAAGCGGCTGTGTGAGAACACACTGCCCAAGCTGCTGATGCAGCCCTGTGGCCTTCGCCGCCTCTGAGCGATGGCTACAGTATTTGTTAAACCGCTCTAGCCGGCGGACCCTCCCTCTGGCGCGGGCCGCTTGCGGTCCGGCAGGCAAAGGATGCGGGCGCGCTTCTCGTCGTAGCCGAGCGCGTGAAAGGTCCGGATCTCCTGCACGCGCCGGGCGGCGGAAATCCCCTCCAAAAACCGCGTGTAGCGGGCGGCGAGGAGCGTTGTCTCCGCATAGCGCGAACGAAGACCCGCATCACGGTAGGAACGCGGGCACTGGCTCTCGAACATATGGAACCGCAGCCACCGGCGGTCCGCCCGTGTGATTTTTCCCGGACGCCGGAAGAAGGCCACGAACAGAAGCAGGACAAGATACGTATCGACCTGAGCCTGGAGCTCGAGGTTCGAAGCATAGGCCTCGTCCGGCACCGGCATCTCGCCCTCGCGGAACCGCAGCGCCGCGTGCAGGGCGTGGTTGATCTCCTCAATGAACGGGATGAGCGCGCGGATGTTCGCATCGCTGAGACCGGCGCGGGGATCGTTGGCTTCCAGCTGCTCGATCAGCCACTGCGAGTAGTAGATTCCGACCTTCAGGCGGCCATCGGCAGCCCGCAGGAACGTGCGGGCCAGCGTGCTCAGCTCCCGCGCCTGTGCACCCGCGAGGGCCTCAAGCTGCCGGCTCCGCCGCCGGTCGATCAGGCATTCCTCAAGGTTGATCCCGACACTGGCGTAGGTGCGCTCGAAGAGGGCCTGGATCTCCGAGAACAGCGTGCTCATGCGGCGATGATCGGGACGTTCGGGCTGTCCACATGGAGAAGGCGTCCGGCAAGATCATTGAGGGCGATGCGCGCCTCGTGAAATCCGCGCGAGAGTTCCTCGTAGACGGACTGGAGGTTGAAGCGCTTCGCCTCGCGGTATTCGGCCGCCACACGATAGTTCATGCCGCCCATCTTCTCGTAGAACGAGACATCGGGTGCGCCCCGTCCGCTTCTCTTGCCGATGTTCTCGACAAACATCCCGCTGACGAAGAGCGAGTAATTCGCCATGTGGGCGCGGAGCAGAAACGCCTCGCGCTCGCCCGCCTTCGAGAGCGACTCCAGCATGTCGGAGAGATACTTCGTGGGATTCCGGCCCGTGCCGTCGGCGTCGTAAACCCTCGCCGTCCGCGAGAAGGCTTCGAGAAGCGACGCGACATAATCCGCCGCCTCGCGGCTCTGAACCGCCGTATTGCGCAGCACGCGGCGGCAGAGCACGTAAAACAAAAGGTGCGGCGAAATCGACAATCGCCCGGGTGCCTCAAGGATGGCATCCGCCAGCGAATCGAGATCGAGAATCTCGTCCCTCACCTCGGAATCGGTGAGGAGCTTTTCCAGCGAGACGCGATCGGAGGGTTTGATCGCAAGTGCCCGGACGATGAAGTCAAAATCGTCCGCCGTCAGCCTGACCCGAGTGTTCGCGGTGATCATCGGGACTTCCCTCAAGCATCGGGCGTGCCAGCTTTTCCAGGCGCCGGCATTCCCGCTTGGCCATCCGCCTCCGGCGCGTCAAGGTGACGTGATGAAGACGCGCATTTTCGGATCGACGGGACGGGAGGTCGGAGAAATCGGCCTCGGGTGCTGGCAGCTGGGAGGGACGGACTGGGGCGCGCTCAGCGAGCTGCATGCGCAGGAGATTCTTGAGACGGCCGTGAGTTCGGGCGTGACATTTTTTGATACGGCCGACGTTTACGGAGCAGGCCGGAGCGAGGAGCTGATCGGGCAGTTTTTGAAGGATCGGAAAGACCGGCCGTTCGTCGCGACGAAGCTTGGCCGCGCGAACGGGATGTATCCCTCGGGCTACACGCGGGAAGCCGTCCGCTCAGCGACGGAGGCGTCACTGAAACGCCTCGTCACAGAATCGCTCGACCTCACGCAACTTCATTGTGTGCCAACGGAAATCCTGCGGCAGGGCGAAGTCTTCGAATGGCTTCGGGAGCTGCAGTCGGAAGGCAAGATCCGGCATTGGGGTGCGAGCGTGGAGAGCATGGAGGAAGCCTTCCTCTGCCTCGAGCAGCCGGGGCTCACCTCCCTGCAGATCATTTTCAATATCTTCCGTCAGAAGCCGGCCATCGAGCTCTTCGACCTTGCGAAGGCGAAAGGCGTGGCGCTCATCGTCCGGCTGCCGCTTGCGAGCGGACTCCTCGGCGGGCACCTTTCCGCCCAGACGGTTTTTGCGCCGGAGGATCACCGCAGCTACAACCGTGACGGGAAGTTTTTCAATGTCGGTGAAACGTTCTGCGGGCTTCCGTTTGAAACCGGGCTCGAGCTCGTCGCGGAGCTCCGTCCTCTGGTGCCGGAGGAAATGACGCTGCCGGAGTTTGCGCTGCGCTACATTCTCGATC
>CAZSMN010000034.1:2550-17904 GCA_964607615.1 uncultured Chthoniobacterales bacterium
CGCGGTATCGGTCGTCATTCCGGGTTCCAGCCGCGCCGGACAGGTCATGGCTAATGGGGCCGCGGCGAGCCATGCACCGCTTTCTCCCGAGATCCACGCAGCGCTGCGGGCCTTCTATGAGACGCGGGTGGCCTCGGAGATCCGTGGGCCGTATTAACAAGGGGAAAATCCTCGTTTTCCGCCTCCGCAGCAGGTAATTGCCACGAATGAAACGTTTTCTTCTTCCTGCCATCCAGGTGCTGGTCACTGTGGGCCTGCTGGCATGGATTTTCCGGAATCCCGAGCAAAACCGGCTCATGCTGACGGCGCTGAAGCAGGCGCAGATCGGGTGGATCATTCCGGGCATCGTGGCGATCGGTATCGCCTTCGTCCTGCAAACGCAGCGCTGGCGGATGTTGATGGCCGTGCAGGGAATTCACATGGGCTGGTGGCGGACATTCCGGCTGATGATGGTGGGCGCCTTCTTCAACCTGTTTCTCTTCGGCTCGACCGGTGGGGATGTGATCAAGATTTTCTACGCCATGCGTGAGACGGCAACGAAGAAGAGCGCGGCGTTTCTGAGCGTGATGGTCGACCGGATTGTCGGCCTGCTGGCGCTGATTGTGGTGACGGCCGTGATCTGCGCCATCAGCTTCCGGGAGCTCACCGCCCAGCCGGTGACGGCCGCGTTGCTGAGCACTCTGGGAATCATTCTCGGCGGATCGCTTGCGATGGTCGTCGCGGGCTTTCTGGTCGATCGCCTGCAACTGGCCCACCGGCTGCCGACGTGGCTGCCGCTTCATGCAAAAATCACCGAAATGGCAGCAGCCTTCTCGGTGTATGCGCGCGACGGGCGCACGCTCCTCGCCACGCTCGGGCTCTCGGTCCCCGCCCATCTTTTGATTTTTTCCGCCTTCTACTTCGCATCGCGGGCCTTCTCGGCCCAGCTGATGGCAGCCGGTCAGGCGGTGCTGTCGCTGATGGATGTGTTCACCGTGATGCCGATCATCAGCACGATCACGGCGTTACCGATCAGTCTTTCCGGCCTTGGCGTGCGCGAAGTGCTATTCCAGCAGCTCTTCGGGGCACTTTTCGGAACGCCGACGGATATCGCGAAGGTGGTTTCGCTCACGGGATTCGCGATGGTGCTCTTCTGGAGCCTCGTCGGCGGGGTGATTTATCTGCTCTACCGGCCGACGGGAGTGCACCTGAGCGATATCGAAAAGGCGGTGGATGCCGTTGAGGAAGATGTCGAAAAAAGCGCCTGAGCGGCGGCCGCGCGTCGTGGCGAACTTCGCTGTGACGGCCGATGGAAAGACGAGCACGCGGAACTTTACCCCGTCGCTCTTCACATCTCCTGCCGACAAGGTGCGGCTGCAGGAAATCCGGGCCGTCGTTGATGCCGTGCTTGCGGGCCGGGGCACGGTCGCGGCGGATACGATGAGCATGGGTCTCTCGCGGGAGGCGTTGCGTAGAGAGCGCGTCAAGCGAGGCGAGCCGCCGGTGCCGTTGCGGGTGTTGATTTCCAATGCCGGCCGTCTGGATGCGGGCTGGAAAGTTTTTCAATATCAGGAGTCGACTCTGGTGGTTCTCTCGACGACGCGAATGCCGGCGAACGTGCGGAGCCGGATCGCTCCGCACTGCGACCTCCATCTTTTCGACGCACCGGAGGTGCCGCTGCGGACCGCTCTGGCCCTGCTGCGGAAGGATTACGGTGTGAGGTCGCTCGTGTGTGAAGGTGGAGGCACGCTTTTCCGCTCTCTGGCGGTGGAGGATCTGATCGACGAACTTTATCTGACCGTGGCTCCGGTGATTTTCGGAGGGAAGCTCGCGCCCACGCTCACCGGAGCACTTGGGGATTTTTTGCCGGAGCCGTTGGACTTCCGGATCACTTCCGTGCGCGAAGAGAACGGCGAGTGTTTCCTGCACCTGCGGCGCGTGAGAAAGCGCGGGCATTGAGCCGGCCGACGACGAGAAGGCCCTTCAGCGTCAGCAGCGGATCGACCGCGTCGAAGAGCGGCACCCCCGATGCGATCAACGAGGCGTCCCCGCCGGTGGCGATCACCTTCGGACGGCGGCGTGGAAAGGCCTCCTTGCGCACCTGCCGCAAAATCTCCGCCACAAGACCGCGGTAGCCGTGTACGGCGCCCGAGAGCATGGCCTCCTCGGTCGAACGCCCAACGGCCGCAAGCGGTTCGCGCAGGCTGATCAGCGGCAGGAGTGCCGTGCGGTCGTGAAGATATTCGGTCATCGCATTGAGACCGGGGGCAATGACGCCGCCGATGTAGGCCCCTGCTTCGGAGATCACGTCAAACGTCACAGCGGTTCCAAAGTCCACCACGATGGCAGGCACGCCGAAGTGCGCCGCACACCCGGCGGCATTGGCCAGCCGGTCAGGACCGATCGCAGAAGGCGAGGGATAGTCAATCCCGACACCGAGCGCGACATCCGGTCCGACCCAGCACACCGGGCAGTCGAGGGCCTTCTCTACCGCGGAGCATTTTTCCGGAACGACCGAGGCCGCCACAATGCCATCCATCTCGCCATCGGCAACGATCCGGCGGAGCTGCAAAGAAGTCAGCGTCGGCGTCGGCAGCCGGTGGACCGGGCCGATGCGCCCGCGCGATGCCACGGCCACCTTCGTGAAGGAATTGCTGATATCGACAAGGAGAAGCCTCGGCATTTTAGAGACGGTTCAACGGATGCGCCAGGCACCAGCCTGGCGGTGCGTCAGTAGCTGTGCTTGGTGAGGGAGACTTTTCCGCGGAAGACCCAGTAAATGCTGGCCGTGTAGGCCAGGACGAGCGGCACGCCCATCACCGCGATGATCAGCATGATCCCGAGCGTCTTCTGCGACGACGCCGCATTGTAGATCGTGAGGCTGTTGGCGGGATCCGGCGTCGAGAGCACCATGTGCGGGAAGTAGGTGAGGCCGAACGTGGCCATCATCATCGCCATCACACCGCACGAGGAAAGGAACGCGCTGAACTCGCGCTTCTTATGGATCTCGCGCGGAATATTGAGTGCGACGAGCGCGGTGGCGGCGACAAAGAACAGGATGTGCGGCCGCTCGCGCACGGTTTCCAACACCCACGGGACCTCGATGAGCGTGTAGATATTGAAGAGGAAATACGAGGCGAGGAAAAATCCGATGAGCCTCGGGATCCACGAGCTCACGATATCGTGAAGCTCGCCTTCGTTTTTCATCGCGAGGTAGATCGCGCCATGCATCGCGAAGAGGAGGACGGTCGTCACACCCATCAGCAGGGCGTAGGGATTGAGCAATCCGAGGAGGGTTCCGGCGAACTCATGATCCGCATCGAGGGGGATGCCGCGCACGATATTGCCCATGGCGACGCCGATAAGAAGCGCGGAAAGAAAACTCCCGCAACTGAAAGCGAAGTCCCATGCCCGCCGCCACCACGTCCACTCCTCCTTGCTGCGGAACTCGATCGCCACCGCACGGAAAATGAGCGAGCAAAGGAGCAGCATGAACGGCAGGTAGAAGCCGGAAAACACGGTGGCATAGGCTTCGGGAAAAGCGGCGAAGAGCGCACCACCGCCGGTGACAAGCCAGACCTCATTGCCGTCCCAAACCGGACCGATGGAATTCAGGAAAAGCCGGCGGTGCTCGTCTTTGCGCACAAAGAGATGCAGCGTTCCCACGCCAAGGTCGAAACCGTCCAGCAGCGCATAGCCGGTGAAGAGCACACCCACCAGAATGAACCAGATCGTATTGAGGTCCGGAAAAATCATGCTCGGCGGTCCTTCATCTTGATAATCGCCTTCCAGCTGTCGGGCATCTCCTCGCTCTCCTCTTCGGTATCAGGCCCGTGCTGGATTTTCCGGGTCAGGAGGTAGAGGAACATGAAGACCAACAGGGCATAAACCGCGCCGAACATCAGGATCGAGCTCAGGATGTGATTCGCGGTGACGACTTTCGAGATGCCCTCCGAGGTCTTGAGCAGCTCGTAAACGATCCAAGGTTGACGCCCGAGCTCGGCCGTATACCAGCCGGCCTGGTTTGCAATCTGCGGGCCAAGCACCGACAGCACCAGCGCGAAGAGGAGCCAGCGCGTGAGCAGCAGATCGGTCCGGAACAGCCACCCGCGCCACCAGAAGAAACACGCGACAATCACCAGCCCGAAGAGCGCGCTGCCGATGGCGATCATCAGATGGTAAGTCTGGAAGACGACCGGCACGTTCGGCCAGTAGCTCGGACGGATCTTTGCAAGCTCTTCCTTCGTGGCCTCGGGGTAGCGCGCTTTGAGGAAATCATCCGGCGGCAGGTCAAGCAAACCGGTGACCGGTTTTGAAAACGAACCCCAGGCGAGAAAGCTGAGCAGACCCGGAATCTTCGGGCCGATGACCTCCTGCGAGGACATGTCCACGAACCCTGCGATCGTCATTGGCGTGTAAGGCTCCGTGCGGAAAACGCCCTCCATGGCCGCGAGCTTGACCGGCTGGTTTTTCACCACGCCCTTCGCCGTGGCATCCGCGCTGAACATCTGGAGCACCGTCGCGACCGTCGCCACCGCAAGGCCGACCTTCAGCGAGGCGCGGGCAAACTCGAGGTGGCGTTTCCGCAGGATGTAAAACGCACTGATACTGACCACGAGAAACGCTCCGGCCATCCAGGCTCCCAGGATGACGTGCGTGAGGCGGTCGATCGATGAGGGGTTGAAAACCATCGCCCAGAAATCGTCCACCACCGCCCGGACCGTCGTGAGATCCTCGGGCTGGACGACATAACCGACCGGCAGCCGGACGGGTTGCCCGTCGACCATCTTCTCGAGGTGAAATCCCGCCGGCGTCTGCATCCAGGAATTCGCCACCACGATCCAGACCGCGCTGAAATGCGCGCCGAAGGCAACCATGCAGGTCGCGAAGAAATGCATCTTCGGCCCGACCTTGTTCCAGCCGAAGAGGAGCAGCGCAAGGAATCCGGATTCCAGGAAAAAGGCAAAAATCCCCTCTGCGGCCAGGGCGCTGCCGAAGATATCGCCCACGAATCGCGAGTAGGTCGCCCAGTTGGTTCCGAATTCGAATTCCATGACGATGCCGGTCGCGACACCGACGGCGAACGTCAGGGCAAAGACGCGCGTCCAGTAGCGCGCCATGTTGTGGTAGAGGGGATTTCCCGTCTTGAGCCAGATTCCCTCCATGATCACGAGGATCACGCCAAGCCCGATGCTCAGCGGCGGGAAGAGGTAATGGACGCTGATCGTGAAAGCGAACTGGATGCGCGCCAGGATTTCCGCCGTCATAACGAGGGTTGACCTTTCCGCGAAACCGGGTCTGCGCAGCTCATGTTGCGCATGCTGGAGGATTTTGCCCGATCAGGCAAGCGCGACCGCGGGACGGCGCAACGAGCGGGTGGCGACCACCCAGACGGCAAGGACAAGGCCGGCAAAAATCAGGTCGGAGATAGCGGAATTGCGGAAGAACATCCACGTGGGCGGATATCCCGGAACGCCGACCGTCAGCGACGTCCAGAGGCCGGAGAGGCCGCGGGCATAGGCCGGATTTGCCAGCCATCCCGCCGTGTTGGTGACCAGATAAAAGAGCACCGAGCCACCGAGGACCGAACCAAAAAACCGGCCGAGACCGAGCGACGGGCTGGCGCTGAGCCAGCGGCCAAGGCCGATCACCGCGAGCGTGCAAAGCCATGCCACGGACTGCGCGCCACTGAAGACAGGATAGCCGAGAAGCGCGCTCAGCGCGAGATCGGAGCCGGCCAGAACAACCATCGGCAGAATCCAGCCGGCCAGACCGGGCAGGAAAAGCCCACCGCAGAAAGCGAGAGCAGCAACAGGAGCGAAATTCGGGATTTCCGGAAGAAAAGCGGCACGGGCCACGCGGAACGCCGCAACAGCAACGATACAGGCGGCAACAAGGACGACCGCACGGGTGGTGGAGCCGTGCACGGAAAACGAAAAACGCTTGCTCATAGTGCCGGCGACGATAGGCGACCCCGGGCGGTTCATGCAAGCAGGGACGCGCGGCAATCCATCGGGAATTTGCCCCGCGTCAAGTCTTCGATCCGCCCACACCTCACCGGGGAGGGCATCAATACTCACCGAAGGCCTCCTCCCACTGCTTACCCTGCTGCCCGGTGGTGAGCAGTGGTTCCGGAGAAGTTGTGATGGAGAAGGGCATGTCGTTCCTCAATTCGACCTGAGCCAGAAAGATATTGAACGCATCGCTGGTCTTCATCCCGAGCCGGGAAAAGACCTTTTCCGCCCGCTTCAAACGATCGGAGGGAACTCGCGCACGAAAGAGAGTGGAACAAGCCATGTCTCGAAAGCGCTCAAAATCAACGTTTTCGAGGCCTCCGAGTGCTTGGGATCGTCCGCTGCCAGCGCAGTTCCGGCAACGGCTCCACCCGCAGCCCGCCGACCCAGTTGCACGGCGGATGCTGATGTTTCCGATGTTCCCGACAAGAATATGCACGCCAGCCCCGGTTTCCCGGCCCCAACCCCGGTTTCCCGGCCGGCGTTTGCCCGCCCGGGGGGGGGATTCTATTGCAAATCTTGCGGGTTGTGGGAAATTCCCACCATGGAAAGCACGACGACACTCGATGCCCGGAGGCGGGGAATCTTTCCTCTCCCCTTCCAGCCCGGCGATGTGCTCGTCAAAGAGAGCCACAGCGGCGATGTCATCTCGTTCCGGCTGGTGAAACCTGCTGAGGTTCCGGTCGTAAAGCTCCGCCGAAAGGGCGGCTTCACCATGCTGGATACCACCCCGGTTCCGCCCGAACGCATCGCGGCCGCCATCCGGGCCGAACGGGACGCGCGATGACCGCTTACTGGGATTCCTCGGCCCTCATCGAGGCGATCCAAAGCCTGCCGGTCTGCAAGGCCCTTCACCGCTCCGGCGGGTTCACCCGCCCCCGCACCTACGCAGAAGTGTTCTCCACGCTCACCGGAGGACGTCTGGGATTTCGCTGTCGCGCCAACGAGGCCGCCAAAATCGTCGGCGAGCTGGCCGCGGATCTTCAGGCGGTGGAACTCGACGCAAAAGAAACTCTCGCGGCTCTGGCCACGGCACAAAAACATGGCGTGCGCGGCGGGCAGACACACGATTTCCCACATGCCATCGCCGCGCAAAAGGCGGGAGCAGGGGTTCTTTACACTCTCAATTCCGGCGATTTCGAAAGCCTCCGTCTTCCGATCCCTGTCGAGCCGCCACCGGGCGAATAATCTCAACCACGCGTGACGCCCGTCACCCCGGGACCTCGCCCCTCTTGCGCATTGCCATACGGGTCCGGTTGATTTAAGAACGTCGTCTTCCCATGGGCGAGGCAGACGGCATCCACAGGTTTCTTGAGCGCTGGAGGGAGGCAGGGGCCTCCGGGCGCGCGAATGCCATCGCCGGGATTTGCTTCCAATCGTTCATCCCGAGGTGGCAGACCCTGTTCAGCCTCGACAGACTCGACAGCAACAGCCACCGAAAATAGACACGATGGCATGCTCAAAAATGGTTCCAGGCTACTCCTCACTCTCGTGCTTGGAGGTTGCTCCGCTTACGAATCGCTCCGGCTTTGACGTTGCTTCGCACCCAGCGATCGCACCTCTCCGGGAAGGGTATTTCCGGAAGATGAATTGGGCGATCGTCGGAGAGGCACCGAAAGATTTCCTCCGCATCTACGAGCACGGGGCAATCAATCGAGCGCGCGGGCAGTCGTGGCCGGGCTACATCGCAAAGGTCGGGCAGAAGTGGTATCCTAACGAGTCGATTACCGAGCAACTTCTAACCCGGCTCGGGCAGTGCCTCGGGCTCCAGATTGCGGATTCCCGCTTGATGTGGGTGCGCGGACAGTTGCGATTTCTCAGCCGCTACTTCCTCAAGTCTGATGAAAGCTTGGTTCACGGCGCAGAGATTTTTGCCGGGTATCTCGCAGACCGTGATTTCGTGCAAGAGGTGGAAGCAAAGAAGCAGTCCCGCGAGGTTTTTACCTACCAGGTTGTTGAGGAGGCAATTGGAACGCTGTTCACGGACCAAGCAGAGGACATCCTCGCCGGGTTTGTTCGGCTGCTGGCATTTGACGCCATCGTCGGGAACAACGATCGGCACTACTACAACTGGGGAGTGATCACGTAAATCACGGGAGAGCGTGTCCCGCGCTTGGCACCGATCTACGATACGGCAAGAGCCCTTTTCTGGAATGCCACCGAGGAGAAGCTCGCACAGGTAGAACGAGAAAAGCGCGAGGCGTCGTTCATGGAAAACTACATCGACGGATGCCAGCCGAAGACAGGCTGGGACGACACACGCGACATCAATCACTTCGCGCTGATGCGCGCACTTGCAACTCACCGACCGGCCATGGGGGTTGTCCTTCGAGCGTTGCCGGTCGAAAGACTGGTGAACGAGGCGGGCGACCTATTGGATGGGGAGTTTGAGGGGCTGTTCAGCGAGCGCCGCGCGCGGTTTGTGCTATCTTGCTTGCAGCGAAGAATCGAAAAGTTCAAAGAATCAATCACGATATGTTGAAAACCATTGCAGACTGGCTCGGCGGGGTGAAGCCCCCCGCACCAGAAAGCCGCCTCTCCTTCCGGGTGTTGCTTGGCGATTTGGAGGTTGGTGAATTGACGCGGGATCGTAAGGAGTGGGTTTTCCGCTACAGCGAGGCCTTCCGCTCTCAGCAGGCGGTCAAACCCATCGTGGATTTCCCGAATGTCGAAAAAGAGTATCGGAGCTCCCAGCTCTGGCCATTCTTCCTCCTGCGTGTTCCGAGTCCCGCACAGCCGGTGGTGCAACGACACCTTTTGAAGAACAAACTCCGCGAAGTCGACGAAGGGATGTTGCTGCAGGAATTCGGCCGCTGGTCGGTCGCGAATCCTTTCGAGTTGCAGCCCGCCTGACGGGGCCCGACGCGGGACCGATCCCGCCCCCTCTTGCGCATTGCCATACGGGTCCGGTTGATTTAAGAACGTCGTCTTCCCATGGGCGAGGCAGACGGCATCCACAGGTTTCTTGAGCGCTGGAGGGAGGCAGGGGCCTCCGAGCTCGCCGACCGTCTCGCCTTGCTGGAGCGTCACCTATGAGCTGGAGCTTTTCCTCCGCCAAGGTGCATGAGTTGGTGAAGGCGCCAAAGTGCCTGGCGCCCGGCCAATCGCTCGCGTTTTCGGCACAAGGGCAGCATGGCAAGGAACTCTCTGTGGCACTCGAGCTCATCGATGGAGGACTCTACAATGTGAGATTTATTGCCTCCGCCGCACGCGCCGGTGTGCCGGATACCTACGAGGCTGCGCTGCTGCTGAACAATCGTCGCGTCCGGGGAATTGGCTTCAGCAAAATCGAACGCAAGAAGCGGTTCGGGAAAGTCCATATCCCGAAAGGCTGGCACGAGAACATTATCGACTATCTCCTGCCCACGACCGACGACGGTCACAACCGGCACGAGCTGTTGCCGGATTTCCGCGTCACCGATCTTCAGCACTTTCTCCGGCAGGCGTGTGCCCGCTGGAATATTCAGGTCGATTTCGGCCAAGACCTATGGTAACCTTTCCCGTCGTCGCAAACCCTCTCCATCCCGAAGAATTCCGCCGTGCTCTTACCGGTTTCTGGTCGGAGCAGTTGACTATTGAGTCCGACCGTGGTGGCCTCGTTCTGGCTCTGCCGCTCATGCTTCCCGATGGGGTGCAGATCGTTGTGCAAGTGCAGCCGGTCGCCGAGCGTCGCGCTCTACTTACCGACTCGGGTGATGTGCTCCGCTGGCTCACGAATCGTGGGCTCAATCTCAAAACCGAGACCAGCCGGCAATGGATTGATGACCGGATCTCCACCTTCGAACTTCAGCGCGACGGCTATGAGCTTTCCCGCGAGATCGCGCTGCCCGTGCAGGGCCTCGACCTTCACCTCTTCGGTGAAGCGCTTGTCTCCATCGCCCACCTCATCGTTCGCCACGAGACCCAGCAGCCAGTTGCCTCACCGGCCAACGAACAAATCGCCCGGGTCTTTGCCGATCTCGCCGTTCCCTACCAGCAGCGTGTGAAACTCAGCGGCCTCACCGAGGATGCGATTGAGGTTGATTACTTCTTCGACCGGCATGTTCCCTCCGCAGTCGAGATCATCGGCAAAGGCGGACGGATTCTCGATACCATGGAACGCTGGGGCTGGCGCTGGCATGATCTTCGACGCAAGACCCCAACGCTCCGCGCTGCGATGATCTACGACCCTGAGCGCCAGATCATCGACGCCACATCGCGCCGGATCGGCGAAGAGTGCTGCGAACTCTTCTGCGCCTATCACGAGACCGATCGCATCGTGAACTTCGTGAACGCCTGAAATTCTCCCCCGCCAGAGAAGTCTGCGACTTTTCCCCGTCACGGTAGGGCGTCTTATATCATCCCCGATGTAGTCAAGGACACCACCGCGCATGCTTCGCCCGCCCTCTTGCGCATTGCCATACGGGTCCGGTTGATTTAAGAACGTCGTCTTCCCATGGGCGAGGCAGACGGCATCCACAGGTTTCTTGAGCGCTGGAGGGAGGCAAGGGCCTCCGAGCGCGCGAATGCCCAGCTTTTCCTCTCCGAGCTTGCCGACCTCCTCGGCGTGCCGCGTCCGTCGAATACCCACACCGACGGCTACACCTTCGAGTTTCCCGTCAAGCTCCCCAAGCACGACGGCACGTTCACTGAGGGCCGCATCGATCTCTACAAACGCGGAGCCTTCGTCCTCGAGGCCAAGCAATTCGCCGCTCCCACCGAAGAACCCACCGCCCTCCAGCTCACAGCCGAAGAAGCCGGCATCTACCAGACCAGGAAAAAATCCGGCCCCGTGCGCGGCACCGGCGCGTGGGACGAGGCCATGCTCCGCGCCCGTGCGCAGGCCGAACGCTACGCCCGCTCGCTCCCGGCCGACGAACCCACCCCGCCGTTTCTCCTCGTCGTCGATGTCGGCCACTCGATCGAAGTCTTCGCCGACTTCACCCAGGCCGGGAAGGCCTACCTCCCGTTCCCCGATCCGCGCAGCTTCCGCATCCGCCTCGCCGACCTTGCCGAGGAGAAGATCCGCGAACGCCTCCGCCGCCTCTGGACCGATCCCCTTGCGCTCGATCCTGCGAAGGTCAGCGCCGCCGTCACCCGCGAGATTGCCGGTTACCTCGCCGAGCTTGCGAGTTCGTTGGAAAAACAAGGGCACGAACCCCGCCTCGTCGCCGAGTTCCTCACCCGCTGCCTCTTCTGCATGTTCGCCGAGGATGTCGGCCTCCTGCCAAAGGATGGCTTCCGCGGACTCCTTGAAAGCCTGCGCGAATCCCCCGAAGGCTTCGTGCCGAAACTCCGCACCCTCTTCGCCGAGATGCAGACCGGTACCGACTTCTCCGTCATCCTGAATAAGAAGCTCCTCCGCTTCAACGGCGGCCTCTTCGAAGACGCCTCCGTCCTCCCGCTCGACGGACTCCAGCTCGGCATCCTGATCAAAGCCTCCACCATGCAATGGCGCGACGTCGAGCCCGCCATCTTCGGCACCTTGCTCGAGCGCGCGCTCGATCCGCACGAACGCCACAAGCTCGGAGCCCACTACACGCCCCGCGCCTACGTCGAGCGTCTCGTCCTCCCCACCGTCGTCGAGCCCCTCCGCGCGGAATGGGATGCCGTCCGCACCGCCGCCGTCGTCCATGCCAAGGCCGATCGCCTCAAGGACGCCCGCGAAGAAATCCGCCGCTTCCACGACTCGCTCTGCAACGTCCGCATTCTGGATCCCGCCTGCGGCTCCGGAAATTTTCTTTACGTCACCCTCGAGCACCTCAAACGCCTCGAAGGCGAAGTCCTTGATGCCGCCGCCGGCTTCGGGGAAACCATGCTCCTCGACCTCGAGACCCACACCGTCGACCCCCACCAATTCCTCGGCATTGAATTGAACCCCCGCGCCGCCGCCCTCGCGGAACTCGTCCTCTGGATCGGCTATCTCCAATGGCACTTCCGCACCCGCGGCACCACACTCCCCGCCGAACCTGTCCTCAAGAAATTCCAAAACATCGAATGCCGCGACGCCGTCCTCACCTGGGATGGTGACCCCGTGCCGGTCACATGGGAAATGGCCCTCGCCAACCCGGATCTCCCCGGCCTCCCCGATGAAGCGAGGGGCAAGATCGGAAAGCGGAAACCGGATACCGGAGAGCCTCTGACCGTTCCGCCTTCTGATCTCCGGTCTCCCATCTCTGTTTGGGACCGCCGCAGTATGAAGGTCGATTTCGTGACCGGGCGGAATGTCCCGGACGAAACCAAGCGGATTCCGCTTCTCAGCTACCCCAACGCCCGCCCCGCCGAATGGCCGCAGGCGGATTACATTGTCGGCAATCCGCCGTTTCTCGGAGCCAGCCGCATGCGCGATGATTTGGGCGACGGCTACACAGAGACACTCCGCGCCGCTTATCCCGCCATGCCGGAAAGCGCCGACTTCGTCATGTTTTGGTGGCACAAAGCCGCTGCTCTCGCCGTCGCTGAGAAAATCAAACGCTTCGGCTTCATCACCACCAACAGCCTGCGCCAAACCTTCAACCGCCGCGTGATCGAACGCGCCGGGGAAAACCTTGCCATCCGCTTCGCCATTCCGGATCACCCATGGGTTGATACGCAGGAAGGCGCTGCCGTCAGAATTGCCATGACGGTCGCCGAGGCAGGGCAGGGGACGGGACTGCTTTTGGTTGTTGAGGAGGAAGAGGCAAGTGACGATGGGGCTGCTCTCGTCACGTTTGAATCGTCAACGGGAAGAATCGGGCCAGATCTCAAAGTCGGAGCTGACTTAAGTAGCATTACAGTGTTGAGAGCCAACGAAGACTTGGTGTCGAGAGGGGTCCAAACCATCGGGGAAGCTTTTGTCGTTTCAGAGGAACGCGCAAAGGAGTGGATCGGACTGAATCGAAGTTGCGCTAACTTTGTTCGGCCTTTCTTAAACGGCAAGGATGTTACCTCGTCCTCACGCAACGCCTATGTCATCGATTTCTATGGATTGGACAAAGATGAATCCATGAGGGTTGCTCCTGAACCTTTTCAGCATCTTCTTGTCGGGGCAAAGCCGGAACGCGATCAAAGTCGTCGAGATGTTTATCGAGAAAGATGGTGGGTGCTGGGAGAGCCCCAGCCAGCTCTCCGGCGGATGGTTGCCAATCTTCCCCGCTACATAGCCACACCGATTACAGCCAAGCATCGTTTCTTTGTGTTCGTCGGCTGTCATGTTCTGGCAGACCAAGCACTCAACGTCTTTGCATTTGATGACGCCTACTTTCTTGGAGTGTTGAGTAGTCAGATACATCTTGTTTTCGCGCTATCTGCCGGAGGAACACTCGAGGATCGACCGCGCTACAACAATACCCGCTGCTTCGACCCCTTCCCATTCCCCGACTGCACGGAAGAACAGAAATCCCGCATCCGCGCCATCGCCGAGGAACTCGACGCCCACCGCAAACGCGTTCAAGCCCAACACCCGACCCTGACCCTCACCGGCATGTATAACGTGCTGGAAGCCCTCCGCGAAGGCCGCGCCCTCACCGCCAAGGAACAGGTCATCCACGACACCGGCCTCGTCTCCATCCTCCGCCAGCTCCACGACGACCTCGACGCCGCCGTCTTCGAAGCCTACGGCTGGTCCGACCTCTGGCAAATGCAGAAGGATACGAAAACCAATTCCCAATTAGCCAACCCAGGTTGGCACCAAGAACTCCTCACCCGCCTCGTCACCCTCAACGCCCAACGCGCCGCCGAAGAAGCCAACGGCCAAATCCGCTACCTAAGACCGGAGTATCAAAAGGGAAAGGATTCCGGATCCCGGAGTCAGGAGACCCAATCCAACCTTTCCCTCAAACCAAGAACTAAGAACCAGGAACCAAGAACGTCTTCGACCAAGCAACCTTGGCCCAAATCCCTCGCCGACCGAGTCCGCCTCATCGACGAAACCCTCCGCACCACCACAGGCCCCCACACAACCCAAACACTGGCGAAACAATTCACCCGCGCCAGTGAAAAAGATGTCGCTGAAATCCTTGAGACGCTCACCGCCCTCGGGCGAGCAACGAAGCAAGGTGAGCAGGTTTCCTCCACAGGGTAAACACATGATCACCCAACCAGATGCCTCCCAACGCAATACTGATGGTCGCAAAAGCATGAAACCTCGACCCCCCAGAAGAAAGTCAGCCTTATGGGATTATTAACACATGGCAAGAAAACGATAAATGGCTGCATTCGATTTTGTCTGTTCGCAAAACATCATTCCACGATACGTTAGCCAAAGAGAAAAGCCGCACTTCATCCCTATGTTACCAGCCATCTACGAAAGACTCCGACGAACCCACTGTAAAACACTCTGGCTTGAAAGAACAGGAAGTAGCTGGCAGATCGTTCGCTTCCTCATGAATAAACACTTTTTACCCATTGTCGCCCTATTCGCTCTTCTTGCAGTTCCGGTTGCTCAAGGTGCTTCTGTCTCTCCCGGCCTGCGAAAAGGTGTAGCCTGTAAGTTTGAGAAACTCGGTGCCACGCAAGTCGAACAAATGATCCCGAGACATCGCAATAAGCCGGGCGGTCCCAAAGGCAAAACCGCTTCTTGCACTGAGTGGAGAGTAACCATCGTTCCAGATAGGTTCTCGATGGTTCACTACAAGGTTTTCAACGCGTCTGACGTAATGTTCTTCAAGCTTAAAGGCAAGCTTGAAAACCGGCCTTTTGAACATAATGTAGAAGCGTCGCGTGGAAAGCCCATCGTGTTTACGGTCGGGGTATGGGGAAAGGATCACCCGATAATCGGAGCCGTGGCAGAGGCACTGGATAATAAAAAAGCAAACCCAAAACCGACACCCCCCAAACCCAAATTGCCGCCAGAGAAGAAGCCGAAGTCGAGCACTACACACCCTTCCCAAGTGCCTGCGCCCCCTCTAGGTGCGGCAACAGTTGACACTAAATTCACCTTCAATGGAGTTTGGGAGGGGCAAGTCTCCGCTGTAACAAAAATGCCCTCAGGTCAAGTTGTGAACGGAACAGCAACTATGAAATACCACATCAATGGAGATTCGATCACATACTTTATCAATGGCGTGAATTCCACAGTTCAACGAATAATTGTCGCGAAACGCACCAATCACGTTTTGGAATTGGAGCTTCCGGGTCCCGATAAGTTTGTGCCAGGAACGGCTATTCTAACACGAACGGAGAACCCTTCGATTGTAAAATACGAAGCTCAAGGTTCTGGGGGAGGCTACAAAGTCCGAAATCAAGGGGCGCTGCGAAGAATTGGTCGATAAAGTGGTTCTAATGGTATTAGTAATTGAGGAAATAAAACCGTTGAATAAAGAATGGCTAACAAGCCGATGGAGCAAGTCCCCGTCCCTTCGGGACTTCTGGCATGCCTCCTGCTGATTCCGCTTCGCGGGCA
>CAZSMN010000035.1:0-17855 GCA_964607615.1 uncultured Chthoniobacterales bacterium
CAGTGAACGTTGCAAAGAATTCGATTTCGCTGGTATTGCTGTAATATGGATTCTTCGAACCGAGGAGCTTTCTGATTCTCGTTGGATAGATGCTTGGTGGCTGCTGGTTCCGCTGTTGTTCTTTGTGCTAAGCCTCAGTTGCGACATGACACAATACATTTTCAAGGCTCAGAAGCTATGCTCATTGAATCGCGCCGGATGGATTAAACATCAAGACAACGATGCCGATATTCAGGTTGAAGAGAAAGAATTGCAGCCTGTATATTTTTTCTTCTGGGCAAAAGTGATATGGTGCGCAGCTGGCTATTTAGCGCTGGTTGCAATAATTTGCCTGATGTTCTTCAGATAGCGACTGTGCAGACTTAAAGTTATTACTAAGAATATGTCATTTTGAAGAAATTCGAAAGGAGGTGAGCATAATGGCAAAAAACGAGAAGACATCGAAGAGCGCGGCAACAGCGGCTTCGAAAGTCCTTCGTGGGGTTGGAACCAAGAAAGATGCAAAGAAGGCAGCAGCGTCTGCGCTTTCACAGGCCCCCGACAGAAAGAAGAAGAAAAAGTAATACAATAATTTCCCCAATTCTTATTATTGAGACTTTGGGAATGGTCATTGTTCCGTTTCTCTGCGGCTTATCTTCAATAGATATATGCGGAGAAACGGACAATGCCCGCTCATTTTCTGCTACGATCCATCCGACTGAGAGGCAACTTTGAGGTTCGTCGTCTTGATTCTCACTCGTCCATCCGGTCGTTATGTGAGAATCGACCCATTCAACCACAACAAGCCGATCAAAACCAATAGTCAATGACCGCAGCCATCTTATTCCTAAAGGCTGCCGGTGTTTTTTTCGACTGGATCCAGATTTCATAGCTTCCATGTCCTTTCTTTACCGCATTTCCGGCATCGTTCCCATCTGCGCTTACTTGGTATATCGAAACGAGTGATTAGCCACTCATGCAAACAGAACAATCCATCAAAGAGCCTCATTCAGACAACTCCGCTTCGCTCCGTGACTGATTAGGGACGTTCGGCTTGCTTGCCTGCCGCGAAAGATGCTCTGCGGCGAGAGCGAAAAGCTCCTGCATTTCAGGCGGAAATTTATCCAGCCAAGGCTTCATGAACCCAAGGAGCCGGCGGGTGTCGTTATGCGCTCCAATCTGATAGGCCATCTGCGGGAAGAGCGGAGCGCCAGTCTTCTCTTCTACCATGTTTTCTAACCAATGGTAGGCAGAGTAGCATTCGTCGCCCGATCTTTCAGGTAGTCCGTCAATCACGGATTCCATCGTCTTGCCACGCTCGACCCAAAGGTCGATTGAGTTGAGATACCGGAATCCAGCCGAACAGGCCGATTCATCATGGATAGTTTTTCCCATTCCGAACGGGTCTTTGGTTTGGCATCCGCACTTTGGGCATTGGCTCATGACTGATCCTTTCCGTTGGGCTGTGCAGCTGCAGAGAGCGCTTTAATCACGCTGAATGTGATTCCAAGGAAAAACTTTGCTACGCACACCCATCCCGTGAAAATGAGATCGTTGCTCCATGCCAGCATCCCAGCGCAGAGATATAGAGTCGCGATGAGTTCCTCAGCTTTGCTTTCCGACCACGCCGGAGCATTAGCAGAGCGCTGCCTCGAACACCTTTCGGTTTTCGCTTTCGCGCGGCCCTCCGCCTCGACCTCATCTTGTAGTTCTTTCAAGTTGATTCTCATATCTTTATCGTCGTATCGGTGCCCGCGGTTACTCCACCCATGCTACGCAGTCCTCAGTCTCGCATTTGCCTCGCACGTGCCCGTTGTAGCTGGACTGGCGGAGATGGAGCCGACCCTTGCACGCGGGGCATTCGATGACCTCCTGCTTTGAGACTCGGTTGCTTTCAGACCAGGTGCGCCACTTGGTGACCACCGGCCCGACCACGTTCATTCGTCGGAACATATCCTCGATGTCGTCGGCGCGTTTCTCGGCGTACTCCAGCGATCGGCGTTGCCATTTCGGGCAGATCGTCAGCACATTCGGGGTTTTGTGCCCTCCAATGCATGGCGTCATGTTCGGCTCTCCTGCCTCCCGAGCCTTCTTCATCATTTCCGATGCTCCGCACCCAAGGGCGCAGTAGTCGGACGTCAATGATCCTGGTTTGGGATCGTAGTGCTCGCAGTAGTTGCGGGCAAAGTCTATGTGGTCTTGGCGTGTTTTCATAAGTGAGTCCCTGATTTTCCGGCAGCAATCTCTTTTGATAACTGAACGAGTTCCTCAGCGGCACAGCGCCACCCATACGCGACTTTGGGTTGCCCGAGTTTGAAGCAGAGCGCCCGCGCCCTCCGGCATTTGCGAATTCTCTTCGCCAGCATTCCGCGCAGCGCTTCAAATTGCTCGCCGACGCGGCTTGATTGGCGACTTTCGGCGATCCAGAGCATCGAAGGAACGGTTACCGCAACCGATAGAAAGAAGTCCTGAGTTTTCCCAAGCACAACGATTCCAAGGAACAGCAAATAGGCGTATTGGGCCACTGGCTGAGCGCGATCGAGAATGTAGCGGGTAAGCCATCGCACGGTGATGAGACGCGTTTTGTTGGTCTTCATACTGTTTGCTGCGGAGGCTCTGGGAGATCCATCCAGTGTGTGGGTGCGGGCTCCAGCCGCATCCCATCCATAAGGCGCCAGGCATCTTCATCCAGATAGCCGATATCAACCGGATCTCCGTCCCATTCCGGACTGTGAATGAGGACCGTTCGGTCCGCATCGGGCAATTCGGCGGAGCATTCTTTCCATGGGCACGCGGGGATTGGCGCGGCCACGGGTTCTTTATTTTCTTCGGCTAGGTTTTTCATTGGTGGGTTGGCTTTCGATGATGACGACGCCGGCACGTTGGAACGCGCAGCTAAGGCGGCTTCTAAAGGTCATTCGTTCGAATCCGGTCATGTCCTCGCTCTCGGCAAGAGGCATTGGCCGGCGATCGAGGGCCGCCTGGCGGATCTCGGAGACAAAGCCATTGATGATCGCCTCGTTCTGCTCGATTTCCTCGCGGGATGGGATGCTGAGTTCGTAAGCGCGCATGGGCTCTCCGATCGCGTCAGCAAAAGAGCGCTCTGCGCGGTAGGCGTTGAGGTAATGCTCCCGCTTATAGCTGGGCTGGGAGTTGAACCAATCGAGCCAGGCGCGGCCGTCGCACTTCCACAGCCAAGAAAGGCAGCGGCAGACCTCCGAGCCTTCACCCTCGCGGTAGGCCGCCTCATTTCGGCGCCAGCGCTCCTGCAGCTCCCGTTCCACAGGATCCCACTCGGGGAGATCAAACTCGGGTTGAACGGATATCATAGCGATTGGGGTTCTCCGTTGACGACGGCATACACCGGCCAGTCATGTCCGTGCCTGTTCTTCCACTCCGCTCTGGCAGCCGAGTCGTTCTCATAGCGGATCAGCCGGTTGAGCGAATCCATGCCGAGAAATCGGTATCCCACTTGACGCTGCAGGCGGAACCGCATCAGCGCTTTGTCGACCCACTGGCCGGGCTTCATCTTCGCGCGAAACCACTCATCCATCTCATCCCGGGAAAGAAACCCCTCACAGTACCAGAGCAGTTTGCCACGGTGGATATTGCGTTCCTCGTGGAAGAACATCATCTCGCCTTCATTGCGGCCGATCCGGATCGGCGTTGTCTCCTCGACGATCACGGCCGCGACATCGATCTGGGGTGAGCGATAGGGCGCTCCGCTCCAATGGTAGAGCATGATGGGAACTCCGATCGGCCAAGGGTTGTCACGGATGGTCGTAATCTTGCGGCCTTGGGTGACGGCCTCACCGAATTTCTTATGAAGAGGGCGGCGGATCATCTCAGAGGTCGATAAGTGGGCGAATGAGGTCATCAGCATCGCCGCCGCAGTAGAGGCGGGCAGCAATGAGGGCGAGGACGCCATCAGCAAGTTGATGGTCGAGGCCGCAGAGTTCGTCGCATAGCCCGACCGGGTTGTTCCCGTTCCAACAGCTCAGTGCGAGGCGGTAGATGCGGTGGCCTTGGCCGGAGCCGCCGGCAATCGCGGCGCGGAGAGTTGGCAGGTGAGCGCGCAGGTCTTCGCGGGCCTTTTCGGCGCGGGCGCGGGCGGCGTGTGCCATGGCAAAGAAGCTTTTGAAAGCATCTTCGTCTTCGTCGGTGGATTCGATTTGTGCAGTGTTCATACGGGGCGGTATGCAGGGCGGGGCTTTGCGTCAGAGAGTTTCTGCAAAAGAAATTTCTCGAGCGCGGGTGTTATGACGATGCGATGCCGGCGGCGGTGGGGCGCCGGGTCTTTGCCTGGGAAATCCGGGCACGCGGGGTCGCTTAGAAAACGGTTAAGCTGGGAAGGATGCGGGATGCGGAACCGCTCCTGCACCGCCTTCATCGTCGCCCACTCGGGACGGGGCGGAGTGACGCCGTAGCCCCACTGGAGGAGCATGGCGACCACCTTCCGCTCCAGGTGGCGTTGGTTGCGGTATTCCAGCGTGATCGTGTTCACAGGATCTCGGAGAACTCGACCAACCGGCGGAGGATGGCCTCGCCGCGGTCGGCGGAGAGTTTGGCAAGAAGTTCGTCACCGGTGCTGTTGGCGGTCCAGATGGTGGGGCGCCGGTAACCGGTGCGGATCTCGAGGAGGTCGTAGAGCTCTTCCTCCGCGCGCTCGGTGAACTTCCCTTTGCCAAGGTCGTCCAGGAGCAGGATTTCGCAGTGCTGGGCCCGCGCGAGGTCGTCCCGTGCGCGCGACTTGATATGCCGGGTGTCGTCAAACTTCTCGAGGGCGCGATCGGAGAGGCGTTTCGAGGAGATGGCAAAAACCTGCCGGCCGGCAAAGTGATGGCGCCGGAGGATCTCAAACCCCGCCCGTGTCTTGCCGAGTCCCGGCTCACCGACAAACCCGACGCCCTTCGCTCCGAAGTGCCAGCTGTTGATGGCGAGCCGGTAGGAATCCGGTAACCGTAATGGATCGGTTCCTTGGTAGTTGATGGGGCAGAGTGCCTCCCAGGCTTCGATACGGGCTTGCACGGCCGCTTCCTTCTCCTTGGCCTTGCGGCTTCGCTCTTCTGCATCCTCGCAGGTCGTGCAGACAGTCGGCGGGAAGATCTCGCGTCCCTCCAAGACAAAGGCCTCGTATTCGAAGGGCTTCTCGCATTTCTCGCAGGTGGTTTGTTTTCTCATGATGGTGATACCGGTTTGCCCAAGGCATCGCGGACCATGCGGCCCTTGTCGTCATACTCGGGTTTGCCGAAGGCGAATTTGCTCTGTGCGGCGGGCCGGCCCCCTTTGCCGCCGCCGGGCACCGGGCGGCCGTCAGCCTCCCATTTGGTCTTCACGCGGCGGAGGATGGCCTGCCAGTTGCGGATGGGGCGTGAGAGGTGGTCGATCCACCCGACGCCTTCCATCTCATCGAACCAATCCCGTGCCTTCCACTCGGCCAGACCGATGGTGCCCGCATAGGCTTGCACCCTCCCCCACTGCGGAATCTCGCGCGCTAAGCTCTCTACGCTTCCTTCTTTACCTTCTTCTCTTTGGTCTTCCGGTGGTTCTTCGGTGGTCTTTCTGTGGTCTGGTTTGCGGTCTTTTCCGTGGTTCTCGGGGTGGTCTTTTTTCCGGTTGTATTTCTCGAAGTTCCGAAGGCAAACGACCGTTATGCGGTGGTTTTTTTGCTGGTTCTTTTCCGTGTCGATCCGTGGTTTTTCCACGTGGATCATGTCTTCGGATTCCAGCAGATCGAGGAACGCACGGACTTTCGTCCGGGACCACATCCAGCGGTCCGAGAGGAAGCGCTCTGAGGCGACTAATCCCCCCCGCGGTATCTCAATCACAGCACCGGCCACGACGCGTTTGGTGGGCTCGAAGGACGCTTGTTGGACCAAGTCGAACCACGCTTCGAATCTGGAATACACCCGGCGTTCGGTCCAGAGCCAGTGGCGGAACATCCGCCGTGCGGCCCGGACAAACGGTTCGCCGGCACCCCCGGCCCATTCGGTTTGATCGTTCATTCTGGGAGTTCGTAGATTTCGACTTCGGTTCCCTCCTCCTCCGGGAGCGTCACTCGCACCTGTCGGGTTGTGAGTTCGATTGCTCCGGGGTTGTCCTCGGGGATGAGGCCGGCGTAGCGGAGCTGGTCGATGAGGTATTTGCACCCCCCCGCAAAATTGTCGGGATCAAGGAGCTCAACCCGGCGGCCTGTAATTCGAAGACCAAGGCGACCTTGGCCCGTTCTTTCATTTTGATTCGCGCGCTCCAGTGCGCCTCCAGCATCCGGTTGAGGCTTGGGGTGAGATACCCGCGCAGGAACAGCCGGACGGGATAGGAGACTGGGTTTCGACCAGGAGCCGTTGGGGTTTTTGACATAGCCTTGGGCAAGGAGTTGTTTGGTGGTGAGTTTCATTACAGAAAGCCGGGCGTCACCGCGCAGCGGCGCTCGATGAGGGGCAGATACTCGGGGTTGAGTTCGATCAGCACGGCCCGCCGGCCGAGTTCGATGGCCACCTGGCCGGTTGTCCCGCTCCCGCCAAAGGGATCCAGAACGACATCGCCCGGCTTGGTGCCGGCCAAGATGCAGGGTTTGATCAGGTCCGGAGGGAACGTGGCGAAGTGCGCGTCGGCGTAAGGCTTTGTGGTAACAGTCCAGACCGAGCGTTTGTTGCGCCGGCCATCGTAAACTTTGTACTCAGGTGGACGGCTGTTGACGCCTGGTAGCGCTGAACGCTCTGCGCTGCCTTTTGCCCCCTTGGTGGCCGCGGGAATCTTTCCAGCCTCCTTGATCGCCTCTGCGTCGAAGTAGTAGCGCTGCGACTTGGACAGAAGGAAAATGTATTCGTGTGCCTTCGTGCACCGGTCTTCGACACTCTCCGGCATCGGGTTCGGCTTGTGCCAGATAATGTCCTGCCGGAGGAACCACCCATCCGCGCGGAGAGCGAAGGCAAGCATCCATGGTTGCCCGATCAGATCCTTGGGTTTGATTCCGCGTTCGAGATCGTAGCGCTTCGCCCCCAGGTCGATCGTTTCTTGCGTGTGGCGCCGGTCGGCTCTCTGGCCCCGCGTGCCTTGGATACCGGCCCCGCCACTACTGGCATAGCTGTCGCCCATGTTCACCCAGGCCGTGCCATCCTTTTTCAGCACGCGCCGCACTTCCCGGAAGACATCGACCAGCTTGGAAATGAATTCATCCACGGTCGGCTCAAGACCGATCTGTCCGGCATGGCCATAGTCCCGAAGGCCCCAGTAGGGAGGCGAGGTGATACAACACTGGGCCGATTCGTCCGGAAGGGTTCGAAGCATCGTAAGTGCATCTCCCTGCAACACAGCCGGGCACGCCAGTTCCTTGAGCTTTCTGGACGCCGCCTGCCAGCCGATCCGATCCCGACGTATGATCTCCGAAACGGTCATCTGAAGAATACTTTGAAGCCTGCGCAGTACGCAGGGGATTGCGTGGAGGCCTCCGGCGTAAACGAGTCGGAGAAGTCGGCGAGAAGCTCGAGCGCCTCGTCTCCGCGGCGCATCTCGGCTTTGAGGTGGGCCAACTGGCGCTTAGTGGCATCGGTCTTCTGCTCGAGGATGTCCTCAAAGATATTCGGCCCGCTCTTTGTCGTGACCCGGCCAGAGAACTTGCCCAGGCGGAGAAGCTCGCTCTCGAGATCACCGATTTTCTCCACCAAACCAGCTCGGCCGCCTATCAATGCCTCCCGAACGGCACGGACGATGTTTTCTTCCCAGGGAGTGCGCTCGATCGCAGCGCGGAACATGGCCACGAGGATCGACATCGCTGCAGGCGGCGCATCCGTCGCCCCGGTCTCGTCATATCGGGCGCGGGCCTCGGCATCATTGAGCAACGCATAGGCCTTGCCGATCTCTGCAAACCCCTCGCCTCCGGCGTCCGGGTGATGCTGCTTTGCCTTGCGGCGGTAGGCGCGTTTGATCTCCTCGGCCGTCGCGGACTTTTCGACTCCGAGCGTTTTGTATGGGTTCATCAGGCGACCATCCTTTCTTTCGATTTCCAGATGGAGAGTTCCGGGACATTGGCTCGCACGAGGGCCTCGGCGACCGGAGGGCAAACGCTGTTCCCGCACATCCGGATCTGTTGTTCCTTGGTCAGCGGGACTTCCGTGAGCGTCCCGGTCTTCGGATCGATCACCCAGGCACGATCGATGACGTAGCTCTCTGGGAAGCCCTGGCAGCGGAACAGCTCGCGCGGGACGAGCATCCGCATGCCGATGTCAACGATGACGTAGTTACACCCGTTGATCGTGACCGTCGCAAACTCGCCATCCAGCTCCACCCCATGCTCGCGGAGAAACGCCGCAACGCGGAGGGCGCCGGCGCGTTGCTGGGCATCCAAGCCCTCGGTGACGGCCGGCATCTGGCAGAGACCGATTCGCTCTTTGGTTGTGACGGTGTGAGCGGGCTCTGAAATCCCCTGCCCGTCTTTGTCGTTGCCGTAGTATTTGACGGCGGTTCCCAAGACGACAGCCTGCTGGCTGCCCGTCGAGTTGATTGTGCTCACCGGTTCGTCTGCCGGGTGCCCGGGATTTGTCGCATTCCCAGCGTTGTGCTGGGCAAGGTAGGCAAGAGAGACAGCGTGATGCTGGCCACCGGCGCTTGCGGTATGGGAGGGTTCATCCGCTCCATGGCCGACGTTGTCACCACGGAGCTTGGTCAGATGCGCGGCCACCAATCCCAGCGGAGTCGCCGCGCCGCCATTTGTGTCCGGCGAGTGGCTTCCAGCTGGCACGGTAGGTGCCGGCCGGTGCAATTCCTGACCAATGCTTCCGGTATTGAACTTGGTCAGATGCGCGGCAACGAGCGTGGTCTTGCCTTGGCCGCCCGGCATGACGGTAGGCGCCGGAGATGTGACGGGCTGGCCGATGCTCTCACCGAACTCTCGGCAAAGATGGGCAGAGACCAACGAGAAATGCCCTCCTTTGATCTCCGCACACTGGGTCCGAAGAGGTTCGTCCACCGGCATAGACCGGGCGCCGGTGGCGTTGGCATGCTCGCCGATGATCGGGGCTATCATAGCGTCCACCACGGCTTTCTCGCCACGGTGGGCACCTGTGATTGTGCGGGCGGGCTCGTTGACGCTTTCGGTGCGGTCACCGCCCTGATGGGTGAGCGGGACAATGAAAGGCTCGGATGCGTCGATGACGTAGCGTTTGATGCCCTTGGCGATGCGGCGAAGGGTGGCGTCGGCAAGTGGGCGTTTGCACCGGTAAGCTCGCGCCTCTTCCCGGGAAAGGAAGATCGACCGGCAGGGGATCGACCAATCGATGCACTCTGCCACGGTGCGCCACGGCTTCATCCGCTGCTTTCTCGCAACGCTCGGCTCGGCGTGTGTCGGGCGCGGCCACACGATCGGGCGGCCGTCGTTTCGAGCGATCATGTAGAGCCGCTTGCGGATCGTTGGTGCGCCGTAGGAGTATCCGCGGATCTCCTTTGTCTCGATCTCGTAGCCGTAGCCGCGGAGCAACTCGCGACGAAGGGCGGTCTTTTCAGCGGTCTCCTCTTCCCCGCACAGTACCGTCAGCATTTCCGGCAGATCGGGATGGTCTGAGGCGACCCCGCCCCGGAGAGCATCGAGGAGCGCGCGCCAGGTGCGGCCGGTGTGGCGCTTGTCTGGGCGTCCGGAGGCGTCGAGCGGACCCCAATCGGCAATCTCCTCCACGTTCTCCATCATCATGACTCGGGTGCCGATGCGGGCCCAGCGGATCATCACAAATGCGAGCCCGCGGATCCTCTTCGAGAGAGGTTTCCCGCCCTTGGCTTTCGAGAAATGTTTGCAATCCGGGGAGAACCAACCAAAGCCTACCGGGCGCCCTTCCGTGACTTTCAACGGATCAATGTCGAAGACATCTTCACAGTGGTGAATGGTCTGCGGATGGTTAATCCGGTGCATTCCCAGCGCGGCCCAGTCGTGGTTGATCGCGTGGTCGACATGGCGCCCGAGCGCCATTTCAATGCCCGTGCTGGCACCGCCGCCGCCGGCGAAGTTGTCCACGATCAATTCATCGTGGATGTCCAAAATCAGTTGTGGGCGTACCATTAGAACTCCTCCTTCCAGAACTTGCGGATGGCCCCTTCGAGATCCCCCTGGGAGCACTCCATGGCCTCACCGTCGCGATGGGTGATGATGAACGTCCCCGTCTGGAGCCGGATCAGCCGGAAGTCTCCGACCGTCACCGCTGCTTGCGGAACAAGGATAAGGGCCAGCGTGGGACCGGCTGAGGTGCATTTGCGAATGCTCACGGCCGCACCTCCGGGAAATCGTTATGCTCGCGACCGTCAAGAATCCGGCCAGCGGCTTTATTGCCGACGCGCTGAACGTAAAGAGTGTGCCCTCCGTTCTCGCAGGCGCACATTTTCAAAGGACCGCAATCTGTGCGGGCATCACCGCCACAATCGCACATTTTGACGCTGGCCCACTTTTCGCACATCGGGTCTAGCTCGGAGAAATCAGCCGACCCTCCATAGGGTTTTCCGTCGATCGTGAGGAGGCACCTTTGTGTCCACTCCCCCCATTGCTTGAACAGGAACGGCACTCCTGCGGCTGCGCACTGGTCCCGGAGCGATCGCGCCCAGTCGGGATGCATCGGGCGAGCGTCCTTCCCGCTCTCGCCTCCGCAGATGACCCAATGGATTCGAGTAGGGTTCGGATTCGCTGTAGCAATGTCGGAAATGAGATCGAAATCGAGTTTAAGATCCACCGGCCCAAGAAGCGGTTCGCAGGACAAAAACCGGACCACCGCCGGGATCTTGAGCAACGCGGGGATCCGCTCGTCGGCTCGCTCTTGGTCTTCGACGGTCGTCCCGATCCAGACGTTGATCGGAGGTTGCTTGAGAATAGTCCAGTTGCCAATCCACGCGTGAAGCGCAACGGCCGGATGATCTTTAGGAAGAATATCCCAGTTGCCATCGGACTCTAATCGTCGCCCTGCTTCTTCGACGCGCCGGAAGTTTTGTGGCCGCTTTGTAAGGAGAAGCCAGTCGAGATTCGGCGTCTGCCGGATCAGGTCGAGAAGAGAAGCGAGCAACTCAATCGGAACCTCGTCATCGAGCCAATCGGCCAACGAGGCGCAGAAGACGCGGGGCCGGCGATTGTTTTCATGCTGGCATTCTCCGACAGGGGCTTCGCAAACCGCGCATCCTTGAGCGGATTCTCGATTCCACTTCAAAGGCTGCTTCCAATTTGCATCACTCGTCCGCTGGCGCGGATTCCCTTTTCCCCACTTCACGCGGCCATAGCGGGTATCCATGAGCGTCTCGGCGTAGCAGTGCGCACAGCCTGGGGAAACTTTGGTGCAACCGATCCACGGATTGAAAGTGTGGTCGGTCCATTCGATCTTGGAGTTCTCGCTCACGCTGCACCCCCTTTAAGAATCGCGAGCGCGTTGTCTTTTGCCTGCACCACCGCTGCAAACGCCTCGTTCGATCCTCCGGTATCAGGATGGGCCGACTTCGCTTTTGTCCGATATGCATCGAGAATGCTCGCCTCAGTAGCCCCGATGCGGGCAATCCCGAGAATGTCCCAGCAATCAGGACCCGTCTTGGCCGGCAGTTGAGCAAAGCCGGTAAATGCGGCCTCCATCATGTCGCCGGTGCCCCATCGCGCGATGCCGCGGAGGGCTTCGATGGTTTTGCGGATGGCTTGGATGTTGTCAGCTACGTGCGACCACCGATCGCACGCGAAGGCGTAGCTTTTCCCCTTGTAGTGAAAATAGACGGCGGCGCCGGGATCTGCCGGGTTGGCACGGTTCGCGTAAGGCTGACCATCAATTCGAAGCTCGATGTTTGTGCTAAGGATTGGCTGGCGTGCGCCGAGGCGCTCGAGTTCTGTTGCCAGACCGTCCCGCGCGCCGGCAAACGACGTGTCAAAGCGGGCGGCTGTGCGGAACTTTGTGCGCGGCCGGCCGGGTGGCCAACAGAGAGGGAAGGCAGTTTGATCGCTCATTTCGGCCAGCGGACTTCGACGAGAAGACGGGGCTCGTCGGGGTTTTCTTGGTTGCTCTTCTCGATCGCCTTCTCGGTCTCTTCTTTGGAGCGAACCGAATCGATGAGGCCGGCACGTGTTACACAGGCATACCCGATGTGGGTGCTATCATCTGCGAGCCGGCTTAGCTTCGTGGCCAAGGCGGACAGGATGAGGAAAAGTCCGCAGGCTACTCCGAGCAGTACGAAGAAGAGGCCGCAGACAATGGGTGGTTGCGTGAGGAGTTCTATCATTTGGAAATGGCGCGATTGCGCCGGCGGATGTGACGGGTCACTTTCATAAGTTCATCGTGGGTGAGTGAGTTGGCGCCGGTGGCATCGAAGACGTATTGACCGCCCTCCTGGTAGATGACGCCGACCAGCTGGCCGGAGCGGTGGATGGACGAGCGGCAATCGCTCTCGACGCGGATTTCAACATTCGGTGCGCTCATGCTCTCCATGCGACGTTGAGGGGCACGGGGGAGACCCACAGGTGCCGGATATTGGCGACGTTCACGACGTCTTGATCCGCCGGATAGATCTCGATGGCATCGCGCACGCCGAAGCCGACTTGGCTTTTGATGCTCTGGAGATCCTCCCAGGTGAGGCCATCTTTCCAGCGGCCGTTGCTGTCGATAGCCGCACGGCAAATGCTAAGCCGGACCCATCCGTCCCGCTCTTCGAACACCTGCACGAGGAGAGTGCGGGATCGCCAGACTTCCTTGGGGTTGGAGTCGACTTCCCCAGCTGGCCAGCGATCGCGCGGAACACTGACGAGGTGTGAGGGCCAGAGTTTGTTCTCGGCCGTGATGGCCGCGCGGGCGGCGCGGAGTGCTTTTCGATCAATCTTCATGTTCATGGCGAACGAGTGTCCGGGCGTGGATTTGATGAAGGCGGCCGCACTGCGGGCACCGCACCCGCACATCGGCGATCTGGCTCTCAACCCAGAACGCGGAGTTGCAATGCACGGGCAGGCGAGAGACGACCTCGGAGCGGACTCGCACGAAAGGCCCGGGGCATCCGCGGCGCAGGTGATTCCACGAAACTGCCCAGCGCCGGATGCGGTGGAGGTTGCGGAACCCGAGGCCGGCCTCGGCAATGAGGGCGATGGCAATGAGGAAGAGAGCGATCATGCTGGGAGTGCCTCGGCAGCGGGAGAGATGACCCGCCAGAAACCCGCTCCGGCCTCGCCGGCGGTGAACTCCATGCGAACGCGCATTCCCTTTTGAGGGGCGATCGCGTGCGTGACCCCTTGGATGACGTGGCCTTCGCGGAATTCATCCAGAAGGAGCGTGCATTTCGGCGTCTCAGGAGAGGTGCCGGGGAAGACAGTCACGACATCGGCCGTGAGGCGGCTTCCGATAGGCCAGGAGCGGGGATTTGGCATCAGACGTAGAGGGGAAGAGAGGTTGCCTCTTTGATCCGGTCGCTGATGTTTTGGAGCGCCAGATCCAACTCCTCTTCCAAGCGGAGGAATTGGAAGACAAACGTCGGATGAGCTTCCCGCAGGCGGACACGCAACAGCGCGATGAGCTCGACCGTGACATCCTGCCGGGAGAACGCCTGCGTGCGGATCGTGAACGTGGTCGGGAGGTCGACGTTGTTCAGCCCCTTGGCCTCAGTGTTCTCGGCAAACGTGATCGAGTGCTTTCCATTCGATCGCACGGCACGCGTCACTGCGGCGTTCTTCGTCACGTGGAGATCCCGGACGACCTCGAGGATCTCAGCGGCCGCCGGCACGGCGATATCCATGTTGCGCTCTTCGAGCAGCTCGGCGAACTCCTCCTGGGCCATCGGCTTGTTCTGAGCCGACAGCCAGCGTTTGAGGCCCTCGCTCCGCACGATCTCAAGAGAAGCGGTGTGGTCGCCCCACGTGAGCCGCTCGGGGATGGTAAGAAACTTCGTTTCGCTATCCTCCACTTTCGCAGCCTCGCGGTGGTCGATCTCGGCGCGGTACGTAAGCCCGGAGAGATAGATTGAGGTTTCCGGCTTCTTGAACCGGTTCAGGTAGGCGATGAAATCATCAACGCTCCCGATCTGCCGCTGAGTCTTCTGCCGCAGGGGCTCCTGCAAGAGCTTTTCAAGGCTCGTTGTCTCACCGGTGATGGGGTTGAAGATGTAGGGATGGTTACCGGGTGCCATTTTGACCTCGGCGGTAAGGCCAAGGCCCGCCAAGAGGATGGCAGCCGCGTCGGTGTGGGATTCTCGGAGGGCCTCCGAGATGTTTTTCTGGTTTTCCATAGTGGTTCTTTCGATGGTGTAGGTGTGGTGGTTTACTGAGCGACGGCGACAGGGGCCGCCGGGGTGGTTTCGGCGCCGCCTTCGATTTCACGGAAGGGCAGCTTGGTCTGCTTGGGGTTGTCGCGGAGGAGACGTCCGCCCTCATCGGTGAAGAAGAGTGCGGCCTTGCGCGGCGGGTTCGCGGTTTTGATCTTGATCGAGTCCTCGACCGTCACGGTTTCGGCGTCGCGGTCATTCGGCCGGATCACGATTTCAAACGTGATCTTGGCCACTTTCCCGGTCGTCTTCACCGCTTGCACCGCTTGGGCGAGTGCTTCGTCGAGTTCGTGTGATGTGCCTCCTTTATTGAGGCACCCGATGGTTTGCATGAACATGCTCATGGGCGTTTTTGTTGGTTGGGTTCTGGGGAGAACTTGAAAGCGTGCCGGTCTCTCCCGGCTGTCACGCCTGGTGGCTTCCTCTTGTGGCGGCGTTCCCCCCGTCTCGTATGGCGGGATCCGGGTTGGCATGAGACTTCGCGGCGTCCGGCTTGACGCATAGATGCCCCGCTTTCCCCGGACTCGGACCGCAGCGACATCCCGCTGCCGGCCACTACGGAGCGCACACCTGCCGCTCTGTCATCACGGATCCCTTTCGTGTGGTATTTGTGTTGAGCGGGTGCATTCCTGATGCACTGGCCCCCCTTGGTTTTGTGGGAGGCCCGCCCTGCATAGGCGTGGCTGGCCGTGTCACAGCCCTTTGGACTCGCTCCATGCAGGACTTTCGCGTCGATCCGCGATGCTCGCTCAAAATGGAGATGAGAAATACCGCCCGGCGCAGGCGCCGGAGTCCCCGTTCCTCCCCTTGCGGGGCAGCGGTCCGTTTTGCTTTGGGCTCTCATCATTGAAAGGCGAGATCGGCCGGTTACTTGATGTGGGTTCCCTCGACTCCGCGGGCCATGCGGTCGCGGGTGCGTTTCTGGAGCCACATTTGCGCCTCCTGCAGCTTGGTCAGCGCGAGGGCGTTTTCGCGGCAGGCATACTGACCAGCTTGGAAGCACTCCAGGCGGTCGATGCAGATCGCCAGCAAGGCTTCCTGCGTGAGTCCATTCACGCCGGCTTCCGCAATGGGGCCGTTTTGAAAGTGAATGTCCCAGATCCCCTTAGCGTTGCCGCCATTGGGCTCGCGTGTCCAATCGGGCAACGTCACTTCGTAGTGATGGCTTGCCCCGCCGTGGCCGGGTTCATCCATGACGCGAATTGTGATCGTGTCGTTAGCCGGGTTGACTTTGTGACTGTGGATTGTCCTTGGACTCCACCCTGTAGTTGCTTCGTTGCTTTGCATAGAGTCGGTCATAGGGGTTGCGCCCGGCGGCGCCGGATGGTGTCGAGGACGATGCGTTCCATCTCTGCCTCGGGCTTGTGCTCGATGGTCTGGTGGCACTGGGTGCAGGCGAGAATGACGACGGCCTCTTCCTCGGGCCGGAGATTCCGGCGCTTCTTGGCATGGGCGAACCCGAGAAAGCTATCTCCGCAGCACCCCGGATAGCGCAGCTCGCAGCGGGTGATGCCCGCGCGGAGGAACTTCGGCTTCAACCGCCGGCGATGAGCATCCCAGACTTTGGTCTTCATCGGGCCATGGCCTTGGTAGCCGCATCGAGGAGCGGGATGGCAAAGTGAATCGCGAAGTGCTTGGCAAACTCGTCGATCACGAAGCGGAGGAGATCGTTGATGCTCCGCCCCTCCCAGTCCCTCTTGTTTTGCTCGCAGGTGAAGGTGTATTCCGTGCCGTTGAGCCAATACTTGCAGGCGAAGCGGATCGTCGAAGCGCTATCCAAGACAGCCCAGCGCGCATCAAGAGTGTTACCTCCGCCCGTAGGCCAGTTGATGTGGCGTGGCCTGCGGGCGACGTCCTGCCCGATGGGGCCAAACATTCCCACGACTGGGAGCGTATCGAGAGGATCGCTCATTTCGAGGGCTGGGCGTCGATCTCCTCTTGGGCGAACTGCACCTTGAGGCGGGCCTCAGCGATGCAGTCTGCCGCTTGCTTGCTAACCCCAAGGCGTTCATCGCGGATCGCGGCGAGTGCCTCGGCGGCGGATTGCAGGAGTTTGCGGGCACGGGCCCGGTCCGATGCGCGGATGGGCGTGCTCATTTCTTCATTTTCGCCCGGATGAATCCGAGCGCGTAACAGGTCAGTCCCGTGGCGATGCACAGGCCGGCCCAGATGGGTGTGACTTCGGTGGCTGTCATAGAGTGTGAGAAGCGGTTTGAGCGACGACGCGGAGGCTGTAGCCATCGCGCCGGGCCATGCGCCCGATGAGGGTGAGGAGGCTGGCCAATTGGGGACGCACGCCGCGCCAATCGGCGGTCGCGCATTCCCCCAACAGGACAACCGCCCGCTGGGTCGCCTCATCGGCGGTAGGGATCGCGAGACGCGCCAGCGCCTCGTCGAACTGAGAAAAATGACGGACCGGCCGGGTCGACGGCGCGTTCGGGGCCGTGTGCTCCCGGAGGGTGCGGGCAAACTCCTTTGCCTCTTGGCGGGAGATCGGCGGCTCGTGGAGGGGCTTGCGCCCGGAGACAATGGGCAACCCGCCGGCGGATCGTGCGCTCCGTGTCATGCCGCACTCCTTTCCTCGGCAAAGGTCTCGATCTCGCGGGCCTGCTGGTCGGCCATGCGGTCCAGATACTCGAGCAGGCTCGGGAGGTGATACATGCGAACGGGCTTTCCCCCACCCCGCTTGCCTTTGCCCTTTACGGGCTTCCCATCTGAGGTGAGCGACACCGAGCGAACCGGAGGCTTCCACTTGTTGCGCTCGCAGGGCACGCACAGAAGGAAGAGCTTCGCCGCGGAGAGCCCGGTCCATTGGCAACGCGCCGGGGCGATGATCGTCCCCTCGGCATCCACCTTCGCCTTGGGCATCCGGCACCAGATGGGCATGGTTTCGCTCATCGATAATTGAGCTTCTGCTCACCGCGGCGATTCAGCGGGTGATAGGCGAGGCGGAAATTCCGATAAGCCTCCCGACCCGGGGAATGTGCTTTGCGGGGTTTCGCCTGCGGCGTCTGTAACCCTAGCTGCTGAAGAAGGTGCCGGATGAAGCTCATATCAGGCGGCTTTCTGTTGAGGGGCTCGGAGCGTGATATTGATGAAATGCTCCGTCAGGGACTTGGCGCCGGCGGCGTCAGCGGCTTGTTTGAACCGTTCGATCTCTTTGGGCTCAAGGACAGCCGCAAGGTCGAAACTGATCAGTGTTTTGGTGGGTTTGGTTGGGCGTGATGAAGTTGCTGACATGGAAAATACTTCTGATTTCGGAACCTAAGATATCCGATTTCGGAAATCTGTCCACAAAAATATTGCGAAATCGGAAGAAAGTTCTATTTTCCAATTATGGACAGATTCACAGAGGTAACCGCAGAGAACCTGCGATATGTGCGAGGTGCTCGAGGGCTTACCCAAGAGGCCATTGCTGAGATGCTTGGAATTCCTGTCTCCGCCGTCTCAAACATCGAAAAAAAGAAGCGGTCCCTTGCCGATACAGAGAAAAAGCTCCTCGACTTGTTCTTTTTCGGTGTGCTGCCAGAAGGATTTGTCCGGACAGCGCAGGACGTGCAGGACACACTCGATTTCACCGAGCAGGAGTGGAGTGTTGTTCAAACGCTCGCCAACCGAGCCGGCCAGAC